>JANWWW010000024.1 GCA_025055295.1 Deltaproteobacteria bacterium
AACTCCACAGTTTCTCTAGCAGATCTGATCTTGGCCTCCTTTAGAGCTCTATGAACGTCTGTCATTTTAATGATGTCTTGTAAGAAATATTTATTCGTTTGCCTACTTGCTAAGAAAGAAGCTGTTAATTTCACTAGACCGGAATATGGCCCGACCCTCAAAATATTAGGTTTTACCTTAGCATGTGCTAGCTGTGGATTATTAATTTTTGCTCTCATGATCTATTTATGAGTACTGCAAACCGCACGTACCCTCAACGTTTATGTTATAACGTAAGAAGCTTGGGGTGTCCACTTCATATACAATTTCGGAAATGAACAATTAGTGAGCTGTTTGTTTAATATCTTAGGATCTCGAGAAAGTTTTGTTTGTCGACCACTTCTAATGAATCAACTGATAAGAAAGTTTGGTTTGTGTCTGGTTGGAACACGTTTGTATAAAAAATCCCTTTGTTTATCGATTGGTTACTAAATTGGGATGACCCCTCTAGCTTTGACACGCATTTTACGCCGTCCGGGCTGTTGTGAATGATCAGTTGCTTTAGTTAAAAGAGGAAAATAGCTGAATAAACGAGCGTTAATAACACGAGCTGCCCTTACCAGGTTTAATCTGGATATTTATTGAGCCTCCATCGGTGACTAGATTTTCAACTGGACAGCTAGGTTAGTCAGTCATTTTGAGCTTTAGCGTGGCATCACTGTGAAAAGTATTTGAACTTTTGTAGGCTTGAAAGTGTCTCAAATTAAAGTTTTGCTGAAATTTTTTTATCCTCAAACTTAAATTTGACTAGACGATAGATTATTGAGTTGGCTTGTTTGTTTGACTAACAAATAGTCTCCGATTAAACTGCATAATGATGCGACACGAGCAAAGGGGACGTAAAACCGGGAGAAATGCACGTAAAAACAAACGAAATTCGTATCGAGCCCAACTTTTGAGGGGTTTGTCCGGTCTTTTACTTGCGGCCGCACTCTCATTGGGAGGTCTCGGTGTGGTGCATCACCTTAATAGTCAATCTAAAAATGATGAAAAAGAAAAAACAAAACTTAGTTCTAGAGTCTCAATTGATAGCGGATCTTTAGAACGGTTGAGAATACATGATGTAAAAGCGATGCTTGAGTTAGTTTGGGCTCCTGTGGAATTTGAGATCCCTGTTTTTACTGGCTTAAATTTAGAGGACGATCGAAGGCTTAAAAGAATACTTGAATTAGACAAACGCTCAAAGAGTGGAGACATTTCAGACCAAGAGATCCAAAACCTCATATCTGAATGGATCGACGTTTTGAGAACATTTAGCCCCAATACAAGTATAGACACGTTTAAAGAGATGAATAAATTAGTCAGTGCCCTCATGCGGCTCCGAAACCATTATGCGAGCCAAGGCTTGATATTTATTCCTAACCTAGTTGAGGTTCGCTCTTCGGAGGGGCTTATCTTTCTGCCAGGGGTGCATGTGTTAGAGGTGGTGGTATCCGCCCAAGTAAGGTATAACTCTTATAAAAACCAACAATTTAAATATCAAATTTTGAGTACACAACCTCTTACGAGCACGTATCATCCAGGCTTAGATGCCTATGGCTACACAGTAATGGGCACCGTTGTAATCAACAAAGAGGCGTTTAAGATCTCGGTGGCTGGACTTCAAGAAGCACATCAATTGGCATTACAAAGAGTTAGCTCTCTTGGCATTCAACTGGATAAAAATTCTCCATCGTATATTTTTCTCCCCGATCCTGCAAAAGCAAATTTTACTTCGCAAATACGCTTTTACGAGCTTATTCAAATGGCAGTTGCTGTTAATTTGAGGAACGCTCCGATGAACCAGCAGATTATGGGACAAACCATTTTGCACGAATTGCAACATGTTTTGCAACAAAGGGTTCCAGAGGTCAGGAATGAACTGTATTCGATGGTAACAGAAAATAACAATCCTCTCATTTTCCAAGTTCAGCTAAGCGGTGCGAGAGAACTAGCTGCAAGGATAGAAGAATATCATAAATCTGCTAATCCGTTGTTGCCTTTATTTAGAGATGTAACTTATTTGCTGGTTATATCTCAATTAACATCTATTCCCCCGGAGCAACTGGGTAGTTGTATGGCAGCGGACTCATATATTGAATTCATCGGCAAAGAAATTATGGAGTCGGATCCCAAAATTGCGAAAATCGCGCAACATTATGGACCCAACGCCGAAGAAGCGGCTTTATTAATTGTGTTGGGCTTGCGGGATCATTCATCACGATTAGACAAAGCGTGTGAAAGAGTGTATCTTGACTGGCAAGGAAAAAATATAGAGATTTTTCGTCAAGTTTGGGAAAGATACAAATAAAGTCGCTCTATAACCAGCTCTAAATTTTTTAAGCTTTGCCAGTTAAAAATGGTTTTTCTGGTCTGAATTTAAGGGACCTTTCTCGCTAACGTCCCAAGTTATCGATTGAGCACATATTTTGTGTGACTGATTACATCTAAAAATTTTTGTTTTAACGATTGAAACTATTAGCTTATCGAAAAATTCAGTTTTAAAACGAGCCGCCAAAAAATACGCGTTTTACTAGCAACTTGTTGTTATTATCTTGGTAAATTTTGGAGAAGAGTTAAGTTTTTCAACAAGCCCAAAATTTCATTCGTAAGTACAGGATAATTATTCTTACTCGGCAGTTTGGCCGTGACTTAGTTTTGATGATGTTTGCGGACGATCATTTTTAAAATTATTGCTGGAGCTGGTTAACAGTTCTTTTTAAAGTCAACTTTCTTGTTCTTCATGGTCAAGCTTCTTTTCAGTGGCAGTATATGAAATCATTTCTGACACCTTTTCAACGGCAAACTTGAAAACAGGATCGTTAGCTTCAAATAAAACTTGGGGATTGTGGATCCAATCAGTCTTGGCAAAACAATAATCCATGGCGTCGTTTTTTACTTCAAATGTGGGTGTTATACCGTTTCCTTCAATTTGAATACCCGATTTGGTGTAATAATACGCAGTTGTGAGAATTAGTGCGTCACCACCGGGCAGTTCAAAAGACGTTTGAACAGAGCCTTTACCGAAAGACTTTTCCCCAACTATTGTGGCAAAACCATTATCTTTTAACGCTCCTGCTAGGATCTCGCTTGCCGAAGCACTTCCCTTGTCAATAAGTACTACGATGGGGATATTGTTAGTTATCGTTCTATCTGTGGCAAAAAATTTTTTTTGATGCTCTCTGTGCCTTGAGCGCGTTTCCAAAATAAGTCCTTTATCCATAAATAGATCGGCAGTTTTCAGTACTTCCTGCAAGAGTCCGCCTGGGTTCAATCGTAGATCCAATATTAGCCCTTTTACATCTTTGTTGTTTCGTAGAAATTTTTTTATCTCTTTGTGAGTACCCGTTAAAAACTTCGAAACTCTGATATACGCTATGTCCTTATTAATCACGATCCCTTTTACGGGTCTTAAAGCCACTTCATCTCGATTTATGATTATTTTAAAGGGATCTTGTAATTTACCTTGATCTGCTGGTCTTATTATTTCCAGTTCTACCGTGGAACCTTTTGGGCCTCTTATCAAACGAACCACTTCAAACAATGATTTACCGGACAAGGATTCTCCGTTAACCTTCGTGATGAGATCTCCAGGTCTTAGTCCAGCTTTCATCGCTGGAGAATCTTCCAAAGGAGTAACAACAACAAAACTATCATCAACGTTCTTTATTTCAACTCCAATGCCGGTATAAAACCCTTCAACTTCGTTCAAAAAATCATCGTAATCGGTCTTTGTTAAGTATTGGCTGTAACTGTCCAGTTTTAACAAAATGCCCTGTACCGCGCCTTTAAATATTTCATCTTTATTGACAGGACGCACATACTCTTGCTTGATCTTCCGAACTAGAAAACGAAGATAGTCATAATTAATATCATCAGCATAAAGTTGCACCAAAAAACAAGTCCACACAAGAAAAAGCAACCTTCCCATGGTCGATTTTTATAATGATATCACGACTTTTTATCAGATTTTTAAATCTTTACAAATAAAAGAGGCCGGTTTTAATCTAAGATTTTAGTGATTTTTTCTGAAGGTTCGAGCAAGGTGTTTTTGACCATTATGGCCTTCCTTAGTGGAAAGGCGGAGTTGACTAAATTAACTTACCTTGGGGTATTGAGGGAATATATAGAATTTTTAAAGATGTTAATTAATGACCCGAAAGTATCACTTGACGAAGCAATTCAGAACGTATCTCCAGTTGACGCAGTAAAATTTATTGAATATGTGAAAAAGAAACCTGGCATCAGGCCTCGGTTTAGTGTGCATGACTGGAGGGCGGATTTTTCGCACCCGGAAGTTTCCTTGCCAGCTTCGATGTCTATCAATCGGACAAGTTTAGGAAAGCTATCCAAAGAGTTCTGGCAAAGCCCTGCCTCAATCAGGAAGAAAATCACGATTTTAAGGAAAATTTATAAGGTTCTCCAAAGCAATGGTCTTGTGGAAATAAATCCATTTGCGTCGGAATTGGTTACAATTCCGAGATCAGGAGCTGAAAAAAGACCCACAGAGATGATCGATTTTCATATGGTCAATAAGATAATCGAGGCTGTTTCAAGAGGTAAAGAGCCTGTAAGATCCAGAGATATGTGTCTCCTCTCTTTTCTTTTTTTTCTGGGCTTACGGCGTAGCGAAGCTGTGAACTTATTGATGTCTGATTTACATGTCTCCCCTTCTGGGACAAGTTATATCCGTCTTCGCAAAACCAAGAGTGGCAAAGACGATATCCTGCCTCTTAACGAGGGGAGCAGGGAAGCCCTGAAAAAATGGCTAGAAGTGAGAAACAATTTTAAAATAAAGTCTGTTTATCTTTTCCCCTCCTCTTGTGGGAGGAACCGCCTTAAGATCGATCCTGCAAAACCTGTTTCCGCATCAAATGTTTGGCGTATCTTTAAGAAAGCGTGTGCCATTGCTGGTTTGCCGCCGTCGTTCAGTCCTCACTCAGCGCGCGCTACAGCGATAACAAAGCTTTTGAGTGACGGCTTTGATTTCAAGGCGGTTAAAGCTTTTAGCAGACACTCCAGTATCACAATGGTTGAGCGATACGACAAAAGAAGAATGTCTATAGAAGAAAACCCAGCTTTAAAACTTAAATTCTGATCGCAAGTTTTTTACTTTCTGGTAGACTATAAGGTATGAGGAGCTTGATCAGTTCTGTTTTGGCCTTTTTTTTGATTGCCTATGGATGTGCAAAAAAGCAAACATCAAAAGTATCTGTAACGCAGCCGTCAAACCCGTACTTTGAACATACCGTGGAATTCAAAGGAGAAACACTGCCAATAATTGCAGAGTGGTATACAAATGATCGGAATAACTGGAAAATTATCCTAAATGAGAACCCGTGGTTACAACCTAATAATTTAAAACTTGGAGACAAAATAAAAATTCCTCGTCAATTAGTTCAACGTGTTGATACGCTGCCTGAGAGTTTTGTTGCTCAAAAGCGCAGACAAACTAAAAAACCTAAAGCCGGTCAGTCAGGTCAAAAAATCGAACAGAAAGATGGCAGCCAACCATCAGTTGCAAGAGATAATCCACCGCACAAAAGAGAAGAAACTTCCCCGGAAAAAGCTCTTAAATCAGAAGAAAAATTATCTCAAGAATCCACTCCCGCTAAGACCGTTTTTGAAATAGATGAAGAAAGGGAAAGAATTAGGAAGGAGTTGCTCAGGGAGCTGCTTCAATAATTTTTTTTAATTTCTTTTTCGTATCATGGTTCAGCGTGAAGAACCTTGTCAAATCGAGATTTTCTTTGTTTACATTAACTTTTAACAAATTTTCATCGGCTGAAATAGAGACAGTTACTACATGTCTTTGGAATAGTCTTGGATCCTTCAAAATAAGCCGTCCCTCTCCGGACAGGTGAAAATTAGTAAAAGATTTAACATTAAAAACTCCATTCAATCGAAGACTTTCAATCCATTTTAGGTCAAGAGCTTCTTGAGGCAAGCGCGGTTGAGATGTATCGACCTTGGGATAATCTTTTAAATTAAAATCAATCAAAAAACTATCTTTGTTAAGTTTGCGAAAAATTAAAGTGGCTACTCCTTCGTCGTTTTGGAGTTGTATCTGTTCATCTCGATATGTGATGTTTTGCTCGTTTTTTTCACTGTTTTTATTTTTTTTTGCAATATTCTCTTGTGGCTTTGGCCCGTAAAAATTTATATCAACAGGCAAGGTGTTAGTGTTTGCGTAAAAGTAGATATTTAAAATAGCCAGAAGCACTGCTATGAGTGATAACCCTTTCACTATCGAAAATTTGTTGTATGTTTTTTTTGTATCCTGTTGGTTTTGGAGCTGTTGTTGAGATTCCCTTTGAGAAGGTTGTCTTTTTTTTAAAATAAACTCATTGGATGACCAGGTTTCTTGATGATCTTCTTGGCTTGCGTATGTCGATTGATGAAAATCTTCTGATATTGTGGAATAGGTGTCTACGTCTGGCGTATGTTCCATGTGTGTTATATCAGGCAAGCTTTGGAACTTGAACGAAATATTTGTCAACTCTGTTTGAGGCAGTGTCTCTTCAAGTTGAGAGCTGAGAGTAGGGTCTTTCTCCATTTCGTCGCTTTCTAAGTCAAGTCTGGATGTTGCAGAACTTTGAAGTTCATGGTCGATAGGAGACAATTCTTGATCAGGTTCAATTTTTGTCAAGCTCGTTACAACGGAATTGCTTCGTCCTTGACCTTCATTTAGGCGCGACTGAGTGCCGCTTACAATAGTTTCTTCAAGTTCGAAGTTAAAGCCATCAGACACCAGACTTGTATCTTGATTTGATCGGTTTGGGTCGATAACACAAATTTCACCACAGGATATTTTGTCGTCGATGCTTTCTCCTTCAAAATTTTGGTGCTGAAATTCCTCGAGAATGTCCTCGAGGCTAAAATCTTCGTTTTTTTCATCCAGCTGAATTATGTTTACCTCCTCTGTTTCCTCCAATTCGAAATAATCCTCGAGATTACCGTTGGTTTGTGCGGACGGATCCACTTTCTTACGAATTGAACAATCTGCCTTCAACTCCAATAGTTTTGTCATGAAGCCTTCGAGTTCAGTTTCATTAGAACTAATAGCTACCGGAGTGGGCAACGAGTTTAAAATTTCAGTAGTTTCCTCGACAGAGTAACCTAGGTCTAGAAGCAGCAGAGCCTTGAGCTTTGAGAGGTTATTTGGCTCATCGGGTAGCGATTCGAGAACTAGCTCGAAGGTATACCTCGACACATTGATTTTAATCGGAAAAAATCTCAAAATTCTCTAACTAGATATTCGTTCCAGAAACAAATCTGAAACTTTTTTGGCATACTTAACAGCATAGTTTGTTCCTCTGTCCTCTGGATAAATTTGGGCCATTGTGCAAATATAAACGTTGGAGGCATCCAAGGTAAAAGGGGGCAATTTATTCTTGTAGCCCCGGGTAACGATTGGTTGAGCGTACTCTGCCCTCCAGTCGAAAACCTTTTCGATCCAGGTTTCTGAAAATTCGGGGAACATCCGTCTAAGACTGGCGGTTGAGAATTGGGTGTATTCTTCAAGGGGCATATTGAACAGCTCGTCTGTCACTGGGAGATACTTGCTCAAATAGACGATATGTTTGCCACCGTAATTTGATGGACTGTCCAGATTGGTGTGTTCTATAACGCCGACAAACGGAAAAGACGGATCAGCTACATTTAGCCAATAAGTTTCTGAGAGGCTTTTTTTTAGTATCAAAACAAGACACCTATTGGCGAGGTAATGAATATCCCATTGTGTTTTTTCCTGGAAGTGTTCCGGCAGCAGATTTTTTATTATTGGCACGCTCGGCGTGAGAAACACTGCGTCACATTCAAGGACTGTGCCGGACCTTAACACAATTTTTTCTATCCTTCTCGGATTGCCCGGTGATGGGTCTAATTTTACAACCTCATCGGATAACAAGATTTGTCCACCAAGTCGAGCAACTCTGTGACCGAGTTCTTCGCAAAGCGACTGAAATCCCCCTTTAAAATAGTATAGAAGCTCCCTTTGAAGATTGTCGCGGCTCGATCCTCGCAGTTTTATTTTGTTCCAGAGCCACACTGCGGAAATTTGGTCGTAATAAGTCCCAAATTTACCCTGTAAAAGGGGCTTCCAAATTTTGTTTACAACTTCCTCTGAGCATGTTTGCCTTAACCAATCAAGCGCCGTAAGATTTTCAAGCTTGTCAAACCTCTTGATTAATCTTGCGCGGATCGTAAATAAAAAAAGACTTAGTTTGCCTTCCCAGGAAAGCAGATTAAAATGGACCAAGTCTTTTGGAGAACTAAGCCTAAATATCGACCGATTGTAATAAAAGCTTGTGACTGGATTGACCGAGATAATGCTGCTTGCCAGGTTTAGTTCTTTAACTAAGTTTAAGATATCGGTATCATTTGAGAACCAGTGATGATAGAACTTTTCAAGCCATATGCCAGGTGCGATTTCAAAACCTGAGGCCAATCCTCCCAAAATTTTGTCTTTTTCAATCAGTGTTGGCTTTAGGCCTTTTTTGGCTAGAAAGTAGGCTAGTGTCAGGCCGCTAAAGCCCCCTCCGATGATCGCGATTTTCATTAAGCTGATAAAACTACTTTCTTCAAATCGCCGACAGTTTCTTGAACAATAAATAGAGGCCTGAACTGAGTTTGCTCATATATGCGTCCAACATATTCGCCTAGAATCCCTAAGCAAATTAGTTGAACTCCTCCAAGGAGTAGAATTGAAGCCATTAAACTTGTATACCCCGGGAAGTTTATGCCAAAAATAAAAAGAATTATAACCAATATCAAATAAAGACCGCTAAAGCATGCGAAACTAAATCCTAGAAGCGTTGCTAGTCTTAGCGGGATTTTTGAAAAAGAAACCACGGCATCGAGAGCCAACAAAAAACTCTTTAATATTGGGTACTTTGTTTTGCCAGCGGCGCGCTCAGGTCTATCATAATCCCACGCTGCTTGTTTAAACCCTATCCATGCAAACATTCCGCGAACGAACCTGTGTCGTTCAGGCATTTTTAGAAAAGCGTCAAGAGCTCGTCTTGAAACGACCCGGAAGTCACCCGTATCTTCTGGTATATTTAGCCCGCTTAATTTTTTTATAACGCGATAAAACCAATAAGCCGTTAAACGTTTAATTGCCCTTTCTCCGTGTCTTTTTTTTCTTCTGCCGTAAACAACATCAAAGCCGTCATTTAGTTTTTCTACCATCGGCTTTATGAGGCTTGGAGGATCTTGCAAATCGGCATCAATTATCGCTGTCACGGCACCTTGGGCGTGAAATAGTCCACAACTAAGAGCGTATTGATGACCAAAGTTTCTGCTTAATCGAATGCCTTTAATTTTGTTGTCCGTCGTGGACAACTCTTTAATGATCTCCCAAGTTTTGTCTTCGCTGCCATCGTCAACAAGAATAATCTCATAGTCTGATAACCAGGCGTCCAACTCACGCTTGAGCTCGGATAAGGTGATACCGAGGACCTCTTCCTCGTTAAAACACGGAATTACAACTGACAGATAAGTCATGACTTACTTTATAACGCAATGACTAGGTCATTTGAAGAACGAAAAAATTTTAAAAATTGCAACAGTTGAAAGAGCGAATTGTTGTTAAAGTACTCCTTTATGGAAACTTGTCGATGAATCGCACGATAAATGGATTGGAGGTAAAAATATGCCAACAATAAACACAAATTATTTCAGAGGCTCAGATGTAACGTTTAGTCAATTGACCAGGGCGGCTGAACAAAATGGCCGCAAAATTGAAAGTCTTATGAATCAGCTTGGTCAAGCTGTGGCAAAGGGTGATCATTCCACGGCAAGTAACCTTCAGCTTAAACTGCAAAGGGAATATGCCGTGTTCAATCTCATTCAGTCAGTAGTTTCCTTGCTGGTTGAAATGCTTAAAAGAATTGGCGACAGCATTGGTCGATTGGCTAGATAATTTGCCTTAATAAATAAGAAAGCGGTCAAGGCTTTCCTTGACCGCACACCATTTTACCAGCCTTACCCAGTTTGAGTAAGACAAAATCAAAGTCTCAAAGCTTCTCGCCAGAGACCTACTTAATTCCGGCAAATAACTCTTGCCTGCACTCAAAATCAAAGGAAGACTTCAAATAACTGTACATTCTGTCTATCTCTTCTTTGATTTTGAGCTTTTTGCGCTTTAAATCTTTCAGTAGTTCTTCTTCTCTAGCGGTTAAAAACACTCGTTGATTTAATCTTTCGACCAAATCATCGAGCTGTCTATGTTTTTTTATCAAGCTCTTGAACTTTGGATAACTCCGGGCTAATTCTTCCAACCCGGGATATTCGGCTAAACTCATGCTTCATTTATTAGTTTACTACAAAACGGTAAATTTTATTTTTAATAATTTTTGTATCAATAAATTTTGCCTTTTTTCAAAGAGTTAACCGGAAATGTTTATTTTGAGGACTTTGCATTTTTTTAAAAATTTAAGTAAATCATCTTCACTGGGAAAGCGTATGGCAATTTCGTATTTTTTTTTGGCTTTTCTAACGGTTGCTAAATTTCCGAATAATTCCTGAGCCAGCTTTGTTACTTCAGTCGAAATCGATGCTAAAAGTCGGATGTCTCTAATATACTCCCTAGGCTTTGAAGCAAGATGTGCTTGAGGTGCTTTTAGTTTTGCCAATTCTAGCACTTTTGATTCTGATACTCCCTGTTCCAGCAACTTTTTGAATTCCTGTGGAAGTTCCAAGAGTTGTAGGCTTCGTTGAACTTGACTTTTTGAAACCCCCGTTTTTCTGGCTATTTCTCTAACACTAAGTTTGTACTCATCTCTTAAGACTGCGAAGGCAGTGGCTCGTTCAAGCGGTTTGAGATTTTCTCGTTGCAAGTTTTCAATAATCTGAACAACCATTTTATCTGCCGGTTCATTGGCTTTTTCCGTAACAACAGCTGGAATAGTTTTTAAACCAGCTAGAGTTGCGCCTCTGACCCTTCTTTCTCCCGAGACCACCAGGTAGGAGCCATCATCTAGTTCTCTAACCAATATAGGCGACAATACACCGACTTCTCGAATGGATTCGGCCAACTGGCCCAGAGTTTCCTCGTTAAAGCTTTTCCGTGGTTGATCTGGATCAAACTTTAGCAAGTCAATGGGAATTTCCCTAAAGATTGGCTTTGGGGACAGGATTTTGGCTTTAAATCCTGTACTAAGCGGATTTAACTGAAAGTCGATCCTCTTTGCCATGAACTATTTCACTAACTAATTTTGAGTAATCTTCAGCCCCCTGACTTTTTGGCGCGTACTCAAAAATTGACAAACCTTTCGCCGGAGCTTCCGCCAAAGCCACATTTTCGTTAATTACGGTTTCAAAAACTAAGTCGCCAAAATAATTGCAAACTGCCTCAAGTACCGCTTTTGAAAGTTTTTTTCTTTTATCAAACATGGTTACCACAACACCGGAAAGCCTTAAACTGGGGTTGTAAATTTGTCTGATCTGTTCAATCGTATCAAGAAGTTGTTTTACACCAAAAAGTGATAAAAATTGGCTTTGCACCGGAATGATGACTTCTGTGCTTGCTGTTAGAGCATTCAAACTTAAAAGACCCAAATTCGGAGGACAATCAATCACAGCATAATCGAACTGGTGTGTCTTAAAAAAATTTTGCAAGACTTTTTTAAGAAGAAGCTCTCTACCAACCAACCCGCTAAATTCAAGGTCCGCTGCCGCAAGAAGCAAGCTTCCCGGAATAAGATAAAAGTTTTTAACTTGGACTACTACCTCTTGGGGTTGTTTTATTCCTTTTAAGACACCGTAGATTGAGCTCTGATTGTCCTCTTCGAACTTTCCAAGGTCCGCTTCCTCAAGGTAAAAATGTCCGCACCCTGCAGTTAAATTGCTTTGAGGATCCAGATCCAGAGCCAGTACTCTTTTCCCTAAGCTGGCAATTCCGTGACATAAATTGATGGCGGTTGTTGTTTTGCCAACACCGCCTTTTTGGTTAATGATCGAAATGATCCGCGTCACTTATTGGAAGTTATTGTATTTGAATACCGGTTGTTTTAAAACACGTAATTTTTCGTTTGATCATGTCGCTGATAAAAACGGTTTTGGTAACTGTTTAGATTAAGATAGAATTTTACGGTTTTGTTTTTTTGAGAAATTTAAACATTGCTTTCGTGTAAATCGAAAATTGGGTAAGGAAGGTTCACTCTGGAGCTTAGTGATACTGCTGTCATCAAACGTTTGAATAGATACTTAAAGACCCTCAGAACAGAAGCATATCCGCAGTATGAAGCGGTTTTAACTCAACAGCGTCATTTTTCGATGACGGCAACATTTAGGAAATTTGTCATACCTTCGAGTTCAAATTTGAAAAAATTTTTTTGTAACACTAATTTAAGTTAGAACCGTTAAAAGGCCCATTGTAAAACGTAGTTTTGTAACAATCCTCTCAAGAAAACTATGAATACTTTACGGGAAGTGTGTTGTATCTAAGGGCCTGTTTAAAAGACTGAATTTCCCAAAAAATCCTTATGATAGGGTTTTGATTAAAAACTCAATTTTCCCAAAAATACGATAAAAAATTATCCGATTAGAGAAAAACTGAGCTTATTTACTGTGTTTTAAAAAGAAATCATCCAACAAGCCCTTTATCTTCAAGCTGCTACAATAAAAAATACTTTATGCAAGGCGTAAAGTTATCACTTTAACACTTAGTGAAGCGAGTTGTACCACAGGAACCTGAAGAAGGTAGGGAAAATTGGTGTAGTAGAAGCGGAATTTTATTTAAAATCAACCCAAGATATTTTATGTAAATCAGCAAAATATTTTATGTAAATCAGCAAAATTTTTTGCGCGGATAACTGATACCGTCGTTAGTCTTCATTGAGTTATTTTGGAAAATTCCGGATGCTAGAGAAGAGATTTTGAAATTTCTCCTAAGATTTACGGTTCCTGTATTTGGGCACTATTTCCAGGTTTTTAATTTTTTTCTGGTTGACAGAAGAGAGTTTAACAAAACCTATCGACTAGAGCGTTTTTTTGCTTAGGCACTGTATCAATCCGTATCATGAAACACACTTATAGTGGAAGATGAAAGTAAGCTGTAATACCCTAGAATACAACGAGGTTACAGAGATATTACCCCGTGCCAATTTAGCGTCAATAATTGATCAAGGATGGGCGGATGCACAGAGCTAACATTAGAAAATTTGTGTCACATTTTCACTCCGGTCACTTTTTGTTATTGTTGACAAAAGTACGGTAGTCCCTTGGAAGGCAAGATTTTGGAACTCCGGAAGCAGTCCAAAGTTAGAACTTCAAGGGTTCCCATGAAGTTTAGAAATTTCAACTTAAAAGATATTTAAAGATTCAGGAAATTACTGGTTACTTGAAAGGTTGTTTAATTTTAAGCAGGGCTCAACTCAATTAGTATGCAGAAAAGCTGTAAACAATTGTGGCATAAGCTTAGACTTAATGGTGATGCATTCGATTGTCTTTTTGGTGTTGAAGCGTTTCTTTCTTACCTTGAAGTTTTTTATTATTCAATACCCATGAAGAACATAAAAATAATCACAACTTATTATGTTTTGACTGTCACACTAAGGCTTTAAACTAAAAAAGTTTTCGGTTTATGAATTACAAAAGCCTTTTTTAGTTAAATAGTAGGGTTTGGTTTAAGTCCGTATCAGCCTGTTGAGTTTCAAAAATTTGAAACGAGGAATTTAAACAGTGGGTTTATAATGCAGTTTATTTTCAGTTTCAGGTGGCTCGTTAGAATTAAAGATTTTTTACTCACTTGAAGCGGTTTCGTCTGCTAACTTTTTACTGATTTTCCCGCGCAAGTTATGGAAGTCCAAACGTAAAGGACTTTTGGTTATAAGTTTACGCGATTTCTAATTTGGCAAAAGAAATTTCCGAAGAATTTTATCCAACTTGCAAAGCGTTATGTGGTTCCTTAGATTGCGAATTTTTTGAGTTACACAACACCATGAAAACCAGTTGTTTTAAAGTAATTCCCAACTGAGACAAATCGTATGCGAGTTTGTTAAGGAAATGAGCCTGTTCTTCAACTTGAGCCAAAAGAGCCCAAAAAGATTCTGACTCCTCCAACCTCGAGCTTTCGACTCTTCCTGATACTGTTATGAAATTCAGGTTTTTCTCAAAACGTAAGAAACGGTCTGCCACTGAACTCAGTTCATCAATTTTAAACTCAAGTCCTGTTGCCAAAATTCGGTCAAGGGTTTCAGTGACCAATTGATCCACATCAGAAAGAGCGAGGTTTGACGCTCCATTAGTTGTTGAGACACTGTCCTTATCATTTTGGTAACCTCTCCACAGATTTGCTTCTTCAACCAAGAGGTTACACAGCAGCCATGTAGCAAAATCAAAAAATTGCTCAATTAGCTCGCTAACTTGATCTTTAACGCCACTAGTGCTTAGTTCTAAATAATCAGAGAACCTTCTCAGCTCCGTACTTATACAGTCCAAAGTTGTCCCTGTGTCTCCTATTTTTTTTGCCCTAATAGACAAGTTAAGCGATACCTGTTTTAAGGCCTTACCCAGACCCTCAAGATTTAGAGATCTTTCATACGCTTCAACGAGCCGACTCAGCGGATTTTTAAACTCAAGAAAAACCCGATTAAGATACTCAAGCTGCACGGCTTTCCCTCTATCTTGAATTAAATTTATCGCGCTAGTAAGGTTGTAATGATTGAGTCTTTGCAGAAATTCATTTAAAAAAACCCATTTCCAGAACTTTTCATAGTTGGCAAAACCTAACTTTTCAATATGCGAAACAAGCGCTGAAAAGCTAAGATTAGCTTGTTCTGTCGGTTTCTGCGCTTTTGCTTCTTCTTCTAAAACTAATTCATAAACTTTTTGAATACGCTCAAAAACAGTTTTGAACATGGGTTTAATTCTGAAAGAGATAAATTTATCCTTAATGGGTACAACACATGCAAAGACCCAGTAATGATCTCCATTTTTGGCCCTGTTTACGACATAACCGCCGAAACGTTTATTCGCCAAAATCGTGTCCCACATAAGTTTAAAAACCCCCCTTGGCATTTTGGGATGCCGTAATAGCGAATGTGGGCTCCCCAGGAGTTCGTTTGGATCATATTTGCTCACGTGCTGGAAGACTTGATTAATATCTATAATTTTACCCGTTCGATCGGTTACTGAATAAATAATTTGTTCTACTTCAAAAGGAGACTCTTTACCGGTTAATAGCTTTTCGTAGTCTGTCATATAACTTTAGACGATTGATGAGTGTTTTGGATTTCGTTTTCCGCGACCTGTAGCGCGTTGGTCAGATCCAGTATCGCGATCGGTTTTGAAAAATTTGATTCTGCGTAAAGGGCCTTGACAAATTTGCAATCGGTTTGGTTTTCAAAGTAGGGGACGTCTCTGATCTTTTCGGGATCCAAAACAATCGTTTGAAATATTGAGTCGACTCTTGATCCTATTAAGAGGTTGCGAGGTTCCTCAAGTCTGAAAAAGACATAACACCCTGATCCGGTGTCTATGTCCTGGAATCCCAACAATCTCTTAAGGTTTATCATAGGAACAATCTTCCCTCTTAAATTTGCGATACCATGAATGAATGGCTTTGAATTGGGTACCCTTGTAATTTTGACTTTTGTGGTAATTTCAAGAATTTGAGACATCTCGAAAGCATAATGACTTTTGTTCAACTCAACCACGAGGACTTGCATATAATTAAATTCGCACAATTTGGGAATTTTCTACAATCAAAATCCAGGATTTAAAAAACTTTCAGTAGCGGGGTACTGGACTTTATATAGCATTTCAAATAGATTTTTGAAATTAATTCCATAAATTGTTGTTTTTTCATTAACCCAGACCTTGTCTATTATTTCTTTGTCCGTCTTGATTGGTCTCATTTCAAGGTTCTCTTTTTCGAGGTGTCTTAAATTGTCAACTGCATCGACTTCGAGAACAACCGAAGACTCAAACACAGGTCCAAAGACAATTAACAGGCTCCGAATGTTTGTAATCAGAATTTGTTTTAGTTCTGCAAAAAGCTTTAACATTTTCGCAAGTGTAAATCTTTTTTCATCCTCAAGAATTTCGACAGCTTTTTTCTGATCGTGTTCAGCAAGATTCAGCAGTTTCTCAGCGAGGCTGTGTATTCGGTTATGGGGATCCTCAAATTGATCCAGAAGACGCCTTATCGTTGAATCCGGGGCTTTATAACTATAATACCACTTGCCAAAAGCGCACTTTGTTGGATCCTTTGCTTTGGTAAATTCAACTTTTTCTGTTATAGACTTATACAATGCTTCCAACCAGTCAATATGGTCTTTTTCTCGTTGATTTAAGGTCTCGACCAAAGTTTGGCGCTCCTCCAGTAGACTCGGGAGACCCAATATTTTTCGGAAATCAAATACATAAAAAAATTTGTTCCTGATTTTAGTTGCTCCTTTAACCCACGGACAACTGCTCTGCACAGGCTCCAATGCCCGTGATGGAACTATCTCTTGAATTTTGGAAATATCCAACGCGTATTCTGTATCTCGGCATATAAAGACAAGCTCAGTCATGCCGTTTTTATCGACATTTCTTCAAGGTTTTTTTAGCTCTTTCCAGTGAACAAAAAAGAACGCTCTCCCAAAATCAAACATAAGTTCGAACAACTCACCTTCAATTTCGCTCAAATTTCTAACTTTGACGTTTTGTCCAATAACAACCACGGGACTGGCCATGTCAAAAGTATGGTTCTCTGAACTCAGTGTAGTCTTAATTTTGCCGGCCACCTGATTGCAAATTTCTCCAAGAAGGTCTGCCGTTTCTGGGCTTACCTCATAAACCGTTTCGCTAAACATCCTAAGGTAAGCTTCTTTCAAAAATCCAAGATCGGCTGAAACTGACAGAAGATAGTACACGGATGAACCTTGAAGTTGGATGAGTGAAGTGCAGTCCAACCAATCTGAAATTTGATTAAAGTTGACACGACTACATGTGTGCTCAGTCACACTAACCCTACAAAATATATTAAATACTTGTTTGAGGGCGTCAAACGCGAGTAAACCGTAATTCATACTGATTTAGATTTAAAATTTTGAGAATTTTGTCGAAAACTTTCTTATGATACCAAGACAATATTTAAATCAACCCGTGTTGGTGGCTGATGATTTTAGCACAATGAGGAAAATTATAAAAAATTCCCTTCAAACGATGGGATTTACAACCATTATTGAGGCTCAGGATGGAGTAGAAGCCTGGGAGAAGCTTGAAAAAGAGCCGGTGATTTTAATTATCTCAGACTGGAATATGCCTAGAATGCAGGGAATTGATCTTCTGAAGAAAGTAAAACAGGATCCTAAATACGCTCAAATCCCGTTCATTATGGTCACCGCGGAAGGTCAAAAAGAATGTGTTATAGAAGCAATAAAAAGCGGAGTTAACAATTACGTCGTAAAACCATTTACAACAGAAGTTCTGGAGCAAAAAATTCAACAGGTCTTGAAATAAATTTTAAAAAAGAAAAAAAGTAAAACAAAAAGGTCCTCGCCCCGTATCTTTTTTTAGACGACAAGCTGCTAAAACATTTCAAATTATTTAAAATCACCCAAGATCCGTGTAGCAAGATTGGTTATCTGAGGCATATTTAGGTTAGTCGCCGTTAATGAACCTTTACTAATCAAAAACATGCATTGTCGTGATCAAAGCTTGCAGAATAACTTGCTTTAGAAGAAATTTCGATGAAAGGAGATGAAGAATGTTGCATCAATCAAGGCGTAAGAATCTGTGGTTTCACACATTAAATATCAACCTTCGTGCTTCAGTTTCATCCTAAAATCACGGTGTAATTTCGCATTCATTAGGCTGTATTAATAAGCCGGATCACTTGAGAAAAAGATATCCTAAATGGTCTAAGTAACTTGGATGAGCGGTACTCGGACAATGATTCAGAGAGCAGAGTTTTATTTAATGAACATGAAAATGCAATCCACTTTTTTGCCTTTTTGGGATAAAAAATGTTTGTATGAAGCTGAGTAAGATTATAAAAAAATTTCTTTTGATTAACTCGTTGACTCATCTGATACCAACTCAAATAAAGCATTAAAGCATTCCTCAGCTCGTCGAAGAGAGGAAACTACTAAGTGTAATGTGCCGTCAAGTGCGGTTGAAACAACACACAATTTGTCAGCTAGATTGACATAAGCGTTCCACAAGGATTGAAGTAAATGGTCGCTTTCAATATAGGGGGGAACATCTTTTCTTATAATACCTTTCGATCCTCGAGTAAGTTTGATGTTTCGCAAGGCTTCCTCCATTGCGAGGCAAAAATTGTTTAAAATTGCTAAGATCGAATCCCTTGGATTATCCACTCCGTAACGCGTCATAAGTTGACGCAAGTCACGATTCTGTTCCTTGGCCAATCTGATAACATCGATAAAAAGTGAAAACTGCTCAAACAACTTTAACTCTTGAAGATGCTGCTCGAAAGAAAGAGGTCTAATTTTTGGGAGTAAAGACAATCGTTCCTCCACTTCATACCATAATACCGTCGCGTCCTCACTGTCTGCTGCGGTTGATCGTGCAAGGCTTTCAAGAGTCTCTCTTAAAAGTAAAAGGCCGGATGTAGTTTCAATATTTGTCTGCAAAAGAAGCATGGTGGCTAATAATGGACTTCGTTGAACGAGTAGTCTATGGATCGTACTCGGGTTGATCAAGTAATTTAGTTCTGGTTTTATGCCTTGATTTAGAAACTGAGCCTCGCAAAGTTTAAGTAACAAAAGCGCTGACTGCTGGTTGAGTTTTTCACTCTGTTCAGGGGAGAGCTGGTGTGAGACTATAACTAGTGGATCTATGATTTGACGAAAACAAAACATTGTCTTTACGCAAACTTGGTAATACGGGTTTTTTACTGCTTCGCTTAATTTGCCAGAAATAAGAGTTTTTGCTACATTCGCTCTTCCTTGTTTTGATAATTTGGGTTTCTCCCGTAGCCTTCTTGTTAAAACTTTTTCGTCAATTGATGGTGCATCATCGGAAAACGTCTTCCAAATCTGAATCTGGTAGGCCATCTGTTGAGGCATAGAGTTTCGTTCGAGTAAAAACTCAGAAATTTTTGAAAGACAATCCTCGTCGGAAATAAGTATTGCGAGTTGTAGGGTTTTACATGCCTTATTGAGGGATTGGTTATTTCGCAAGCTTTCAACTAGTGTATTCTCCTCAGGTGTCATGGTGGCTAAGGTAGATTCATGCCAATGCTCAATACTTTGGGGTAAAACCTCAATTGACGGAGAGGATTTTACAAAATTGTCGAATAAGTTAAGCAAAAGATAAACTAATTGTTTTCTTGAAATGCCATGTTTACCGAGCAACTCAGTAGCTTTTTCTAAATGGTAGTCTTGGTGCATGCTTATTATTTGTGATAGCTCGTTCTCAAGCTGGGGAGTAAGACTATTAGACTTTTTTGCCAACGGGTCCTCAAATTTCATTTTGAGAAATAAATTATCAAAAAAATGGATGTTTTGTTTCACTCATGATTGATGATATTAGTTTGAGATGTGCAGGTAACAATTACTAGGGGGATCTCAGAGCATGTGAAACCAAATCCCATTAAGGGTCTAACTCGTAGTTCAAATTAACATTGTTGGAAGCAAAAGCTATGTTTCTTGTAAATCGATATTTTACTCGCTTAGGGATATTGTTATTTGAAAAGCTATATCGAGTAAATTCGAGTGATTGTTTGACTTTGAAGGTATGCTACTTTCCCTTTAAATGTATATATTTGGATAAACACTGGCACAAGGTAGTTTCTATGATCTCAGTAAAAGAAATCATGCGAGTTTGACAAAAACCTCGTCTCCTTCAATCAAAACCTCGAAACTTTTTATATCTTCAACGGCCGGAAGACACAAAGCTTTACCTTCGAAAGAAAACTTGGCTCCATGCGCAGGACATACTATGCAGGGCAAGCCATCGTGATACTCAAGATCGCCATCTTCAAGAGGAAAATCTTCATGAGAACATCTGTTTTCTAAACAGAAAAATTGCCCTTCCTTGGATATTAAAATGAGGTCATTGTTGTCAACATGAAGTCGATAAATGCCATCTTTGTCAAATTCTAATTTCTTCCCAACCTTTACTTTCACACCGACTTAATTATAAATTCTTCCATTGCCGGAAAAAACTCTGGCAGAACTCTGTCACCAGCATCAAATAAAAAGCCCTGGGTAAGTATCCTTTTGGCCAAATTTTTTTCAATACCTCTTGACTGGAGATAGAATAACTCGCTGGGATTTAATGTTGAGTAAGATGCTCCATGAGTGCATCTAACGTTGTTAGCTCCTATGTTTAAGTTTGGAATAAGGTCAGCCCTTGATTCGGGCGATAAAAGCATTGCTCGGGCCAGTTGATAAGCATCCGATTGCTGGGCTCCTTCTTCAACATTTATCAGTCCCCAAAACACGCCGTGAGCAGCTTGTTTGAGTATCAGTTTCAAAAGCACGTCTGACTTTGTTTGACCTACTATATGCTGTTGCCTGTTGCATAAGTCAAAAAAACTGTTGTCACTAGCAACTGCGAGAAAAGTTACAGATATTTCCGAATTTTTTTCAGCCATGAGCGACTCCAAATTGAAACGAACTGCGCCAGCTTCTTGGTTCAAAAGAAGCAGTAAGTTTGCCCGGCTTCCAGCTAGACAGGTCGAGCGCAGTTTCAGGAAGATGTTTGCGCTAACTTTAATATTAATCAACAAATTCACCGTGCCTGAGCAGACAAGATTGATCCAACAAGAGCTCGGCTTATCGCAAATAACGTCTACACTTTTTGTTTCTTCTTCGAGCGACGCATTTAGCATCTCGAAAGCTGGATTTACGAGATTATCTAAACGAGAGGCAATATTACGGGTTCTCGTTAGGAACGAGGCTTCGAGAGCATCAAGATTCTCAAAATTAAAGTATAGATGCGATTCTCTCTCGTATAATTTTGCTGCCAATTGTGTTTCTTCAGCTTGTAGAATATAGTCAAAATTGTCGATCTTGGATCGTCTCCAGCTTTCGTCAAAATGGATTTGGTCCACCTTTTCCCTTGCTATTTTGCTGATATTCGCAGCCATTTTTCGTTAATTTCCAGCGTTAATTATGTTCGCATAACCATACTCAAGTATCTCTGATAACAAGAGATCGGAACCTTCCTTCAATATCCGGCCGTTATGCATAATAATTATCCTGTCTGGTTTGAGATAATTAAGTATTCTTTCATAATGAGTTATTACCAAAATAGACATCTCAGGATTTGTTTCTTTGGCTTGACGAATTCCTTCTGCAACTATCCGAAGGCTGTCTATATCCAAACCGCTGTCTGTTTCATCTAATATTGCAAGCTCTGGCTTAAGAACCAAAAGCTGAAAAATTTCGCATTTTTTCTTTTCTCCCCCAGAAAACCCCACATTTAACGGTCGTTTCACAAAATTTTCTTCAAGATTAAGCGTCTTCAAAGCCTGTGACACGATTTTTTTAAAATCGATTAAATTTATTTGACAACCAAAACGAGCCTCATATGCAACTTTTAAGAACTGAAACAACTGTACTCCGGCAACTTCTTGCGGATACTGGAAAGCCATGAAAATACCCAACCTAGCTCGGTCATCCGCCTCAAGATCTAACAAATTTGTACCATTAAATAGCAATTGTCCCCCTGTGACTTGAACCTCAGGATCCCCCATAATTATTCGGGCCAAAGTCGACTTTCCGCTGCCATTCGGACCCATTAACGCCGTAATTTGACCCTTTGGCAGCTGAAGCGAAATCTTGTGTAGTATGTCCTTTTCGTTAATACTAGCTTCCAAATCCCGGATAATTAACATCAGGCAAAAGTATAATCAAAGTTGACTCCATTAGTAAAGATTACGTTTTCTTCAAGTTTGCAAAGTGTAACTTATCTGTAAATGGATGAACTAGGGCAATATCTTGAAACAACGCAATCTTTGCATTTTGGGCTTCTAGCTTTGCAAACCGTGCGCCCATGCCATATTAACGCATGATGCATGGATATCCAGTACTTTTTCGAAATCTTGTTTTTCAAATCTAAAGAAATTTTGTGTGGATCCTTGTGGGTTGTCAATCCAAGCCTTCGAGCGACCCGGGCAACGTGTGTGTCAACCGGAAACGCCGGGATGTTGTTGCAAGCTAAAATTACGCTTGCGCTTTTTTCGCCAACACCTGGCAGCTCAAGGAGTGATTTCTGGTCAATGGGTAAGATTGCGTTGAATTTGTCAACTATCAATTTTGCTGCTCTAATTAGATTTTTGGCCTTGGTTTTAAAGTAATTGATTGGTTTTATCATTTTTTGAACTTCCTTCTCTTTTGCGTTACATAGGGCAAAAAAATCGGGGTACTTTTTAAAAAAAAACGGGGTTACATCGTTAACCTTTTTATCGGTGCATTGCGCCGACAACAAAACTGCGACAAACAATTCGTAGTTGTTAGTGAAATTAAGCCCGGATTTATTCGGATAGCACGATGTTAGTATTTTTATAAGATTTCGGAGCTCTTTTTTCATTTTATCCATTGCAGTTTTCGATTTTGCGCAAAAGAATTTCGCCTTCCCGGAAAACCGCGTAATCTAAATCGTTCACGCTTACTTTGAGTCGCGAAAGAAAACTCAAGCTGGAACTGGCAATGCGGTCTGACATTTTATCAATCATCATTTTAACAATAGTTTCATGAAAAATTTTGCGGTTGGCGGAATATATGACAAAATCAGCATTGACAGCCTTCAGTTTTTCAAATAACCCAATTTGGTCGTCGAAGTATGAGCTTAAAGCGTTCATCTCGATATCGTCCGAGACAACATAACCGGAGTAGTTGAGATCATTTCTTAATAAGTTAAGGAATTTGGACGATAGGGTAGCAGGCATTTGGTCGACTTCAGGGAAGACAACATGAGCGGTCATGACAAATTGAAGTTTTTCTGGAATACGCTTGTAAGGTATCAGCTCACAGGACTGAAGGTCCTCTAAGCTTTTTTTCACAACGGGAAGACAGAAATGTGAATCTTCGCTTGTAGAACCATGTCCCGGATAATGCTTAAAACAGCCGTAAACTCCTTGAGCTTGAAGACCATCAACGAAACTTTTAGCGCATTCTTTTACTTCAACCGGATTGGAGGAGAAGGCTCTTTGACCGATAACGGTGTTTGACTGATTTGATAAGACATCCACACAGGGAGCAAAGTTCAAATTAATGCCGGCCAGCGCTAGTTCTCTTCCCATTTGTTTGCCAACTTCGTAACTATGTTTCTTATAATGCCAAGGGTAGGGGAACTGCGTAAAAGGGGTCTTAAAACGCAAAACCCTGCCACCTTCGTGATCAATGCATAACAGAAGTTGGTTTGTGCCAAGGGTTTTGCAAATATCTTCAACGAGTGACCGATACCATTTGTACCAGTTTTTGGAGTCATCCAAATTTCTCTCAAAAATTATTACCCCGCTTGGTTTAGCCAATGACAAAATTTTTTTGTCTTCAGCTGTAAGTTCTATGCCATCAAGGCCTATAATAAAAAAAGACCGAAACATTTTGTGAATAGGGTATTAGAAGTCAACAAGGATTTAAAGCACAGATTTGAGATAATTGAATGTTACGACGCTGGAATTCAATTACTTGGATATGAAGTTAAATCGATAAAAAGGAGACATTTTTCGCTCGACAAGGCTTATGTCAAGTCCTTAAACGGAGAACTATGGCTAGTGAACATGCATATTAAAAGTTTCGGACCCTGGACAAAAAGCGAAAACAGGCCACGGAAACTTCTGTTAAACAAAAACGAAATAACCAGACTCATCACAAGATCTAAAGAAAAAGGTCTCACTATCATTCCGTATCAGATTTACATTAACGACCGGGGTTTAATTAAAGTGCAAATTGCTTTGGTAAAAGCAAAAAAAATTTTTGAGAGACGACAAGAAATAAAAAAGAGAGAAACCGAGAGAGAACTTCAGAGAATCTTCAAGCGATAGCGTATTACCATTTGGCTTAAATAAGTTTTGGAGAACCTGAATTTAAAGTAAAATGCTAGCGAATTACAGTTAAGCGGAATTTGAAGAATAAGCCCGAGTAGCCTTTGGAGTACTTTTTGGCGTCGAAAATTGTGTCTTCATTTGATTGTTGATTTTTACTCAGGAAAAGAGGTCTTCTAGAACACAGACTACAATCATAATAA
>JANWWW010000025.1 GCA_025055295.1 Deltaproteobacteria bacterium
TTGATCCTCTACTTCAAAGGTCCAATTTTTTGCGGCCTGATTCACGAATTGATTGACTTGATTGTTTATGCGAAAGGCTTTCAAAGTACCCTGAACACCTAGGCTAACAACTGAGCCAAATATAGCAGAGGTTAATCCGTTTTTAACCGAATTTTCTAGATCGCCGCTTGCTATGCTTTGCAAAAAGCCATCGACGAAGTTTGCTCCAGCATCTCCTGATGAGCGAGCAAACACGGCTCCTAGTCTGGCTGGCGTTTCGTCTGTGCTTCGATGTATTTTATCAGCATTAGTTAAAAGTTTTGGGTACAATTTATCGATTTTGTCCTCTAGTTTGGCTGCTAGCCTCGCTCCCCCAAAACCGCTTAAACCCATTAAAGCGCCCTCTGCGAAGTCAACCTTAGCTTGTTCAAGTGAGTATTCATTGTTTGATGTAACAGCGTTTACAAAACCTACCCCTGTTTTCACTGCACCCCCCGCTGAAATGCTTACCAAAGTCCCATAAACTTTCGCTGCATTCAAACCAACTCTGGTTGCTAAAGCCCCAGTGGTCGCGCCCCCAGTCCCAACCGTTAAGGCTGTCAGTCCCACAGTTTCTAGCACACCCCCACCTATAACTTCTGCAGTTTGGGTTAGTTGTATTTTGTTTTGAATTTCGCGTTCTTTGTTTGCGATTTCTGACGAAGAGTACCTTACTGCTGTTAGTTTCCCAGCGCGAGCGTCTTCGATTGCCTCTGATACTTCTTTCTCTAAACGCCTGATGTCATTTTGAATAGCGCCTCTGCCAAGTGTTGTTCCGAAGACTGACCCAGATAATCCAGTGCTATCCAAACCATCTAGAGCAACTCCTACTGGAGATCTAAATACCCATGACAAAAATCCCCCTTCGACGGGTTTTGTTGCCATCTCGTGTGTCTTTAGTTCCTCCACTCTTTGCGCAGCTTCATAAGCTGTCATCATCGCCTCGCGCTTTCTTTGTTGGTCTATTGGTTTCTTACGCGCTTCTATTTCTCGGTACAGACGAACTAAGTAAGAACTATGCACAACGAAATTGCCATCTTGATTAAATTCCCCGAGTCTTGCAAATAATGACCTACTCTGTGAGTCAAAAACAACTTGGTCTTTCGATGTTTGGTTGTACTTCGCAACCATGTTTTGAACAAATCCCTCTGTTATTTGCCCCTCGGGAGGAGGGTTCTTGATTGCTTGTTGACGCAAAAAATCAACGAACGGTTTGTGAAGTAAGGCGGAGTAAGATTTTTTAACCACTAAGTGACTCTGTTTATTGTCTTTTTCAGCAACTCTTCTTATTTGAAGCCCAAGATGATTTTCTAATTCGGACTTGCTTATCCTGTCTTCAATGCCATTAAAGGTGGAAATCTTCTCAAATGTTTCCACGTAAAGTCTAACCTGGTTGTTTGGATGTTTGCGGTTGTATTGATTGACTATCTGGTTTAACTCGCCTCTGCTAATCCCATAACCACACAATTTGTCGTAATGATTTTGAATTAAATAGCGTAAAAATCTTTCATCTTTAAGGCAATCACGATCATTTAATTTTAATCCTGCCATCTCGTAAAGTTCGCGTCTATTTACGTGATCCGGACTGCCGCTTCGTTCCGCCAGGGCCTTAAAAGTCTTCTCATCCCATGTCACTTGCGGTTTGCCTTTACTTTTTGCTAACTGATTGTAAGTTTTTAAATATTGTTGTAATTCTTCTTTTGAGATCCCTTTACCGTGAAGTTTACTATCCGCCACTTTGGCTAGCCATCTTAGAAACTCTAGATCATCAAGAGTCTTAACAAGGTTGTGGTGAGCCTTAATCGACTGCGCTTTGTTTGTTAAGAATTGCTTTGCACGGTGATCGGAATCAGTTGATAACCTCTCCAAGGACTTATCATGAGGAAACCTCCCGAAGTCGGTTTTAGGCATTCTCAAAATGCTACCCTTTTTAGATTATCAGCAATCCAAACTTGTTTGATACACCATAAAATAGTTTAGTAAACTTTTCGATCAAACACTGATCCTGCACTGTCGAAACTTCATGGCTCCGTCTCATTTCGCCGTGCAAGCTGTGTGGAATTACCTTGACTCTATAGATAAAATGACGGAACACCCGAAAAAACAATCGGGCTGGTTGGGGAACATGAGATTTCGATGAGGACTATTGAAGAAAACATCCAGTTGCAATGTAGCTAACTTATTTTAACGTAGTCTTATTGGGCTTGTTGAAAAAGTCGCACTTTTACCAGACTGAGTGGAGGAACAGTGTTTTAGAATTAGTATTTACCTGATTTTCCCACCTTTTTGTTTTATTTTTCTTTTTGTTTTGGTTATTTTCTAAAACAATTAAGCAATTTTTACCAACTCAGGATAGACCATCCCCTAGGTTGTCGAATAAGTCGGTTTTATCCTATTAAACATAACCCTGATGTTATACGCTAACGCTTGAAAGTAACCTATGATCTTGTTCTTAAGTAATGTCCTAAACCTTGTAACTTTCGGTAATACCGCAAACACTCTCTCAAACGGTGACCTTTTTCTGCTTATCTCCCTGTCTCTGTTAAAATCCTTTGACTTCATGTTGTTTCGTTTAATGATATAACTCCTACATCCATATTTCCTAAGTTCTTCCTCAACCTTGTGTGAACAATAGCCTTTATCAGCATACACACTTGAACCCTTCAAATACGGAGCTATCCTACACAAAACACGACTGTCGTGTTCATTCCCTCTCGTTATGTAATGAACAACAATTAGGCCTGTAGGGGATGTCCGTTTATTTATGTAAATTTTATGTGCAATATGAAATGGATTTTGGAGGGGTTAAGAAATGACTAAGAAAGAATGTATGGAAGCTATGAAACTGTTCTTACAAAGGACCAAGGGAGGAAAAAAATATGAAAGGAGTTCTAAACGAAGGAACTACCGAAATGGATATAAAAGAGTTATAAAAACACTAGACCTAGAAATTGAAGTTCCCCGAACAGGAATGGGAAGTATAAATTTTTAGTGTTATTAGGTTGACCCAAGGGCTTCAGGAGTTTAAGGCTAAGTGTAATGACGACTACCCAGATATGGTTAGAATGTGGGAGAAGGACTTTCAGGATATTACATCCTTTTTAAAGTATCCGTTTGAACTTAGAAGGCTTATTACAACCACAAATGTGATAGAAAGTGTGACTAGTAAATTAAGGAAAGTGCTATACGTTAAAAGGTCTAAGCCCTGGGATTACTTAAAGTGTGTTATGGTGTTTACTTAGACCTTTACAAGAGATGATCAAGACACAGTATTGCTAGCTGGTATACTATTAACAAACAACTTCAAGTTTTTTTTGACAAAGGTGAATAATGTGTTACATTTTACACAATTAAACGGACAGTTCCTTTGGGCATCGCAACCGTTGAAGTACTAACTTGTACAAAATTCCTCTTGACTTAGGATTAACTTGATTCAAACATACGCGTTAAGCAAGTATTTAACTTCAGTTAGAATGTCCGCAGTAAGCCAAATGTTTAACTTAAAACCAGGTTGCTTTGAAGTTGAAAACGAGTATTTAACCAGGTCTACAAATCCTAAATGAACAAAACATAAGGTTTTTATTGGTTATCAATCACTTGAGACTAGCCCGCAAGCAAACGATCCACTTATTCTTCGAAATGTCTGACCAGGCATAATAGACCGGGTTTTTTTACCGTATAATGTGACCAAATATGATGTTTGTGGTACATTTTTAAGTATGGAGCTCGTTCAAAGACAGGATCCATCGTGCTGGCAGGTTTATTCTGTCAGAAATAACACTGGCCCGTTAAGTTTGGTAAACCAAATACGAACTAGGGTGCCGTTAGTCTTGGCAAGAGGACGGACATATACAATTAACTCGAGATCCATTTATGACCCACCGTCACTAGTTGGAAAATTTGCTCAGAAGCAATTGCATTTAATCATAGGCGATACTATTGTTCAGTCAAAATCCGGTGAGCTTCGGATGGTCATGGGTCAAACTGTTGTTGCTGAAGTTTTAGCCACTAGAAAGGAATTTGTCGTAAGAGACTTACGCTCAGATGAGGTTAAGCATGAAGTAGTTACAACCTATGACGTCTTAAGTGGAATCCTGTATCCATCTGAGTTATCAGTCAATATAAGGACTTTAAAGGTTATCTTGCATGAAGGGAATAAATTAGTTGCTGTAGCTGGAATGCAAAATTGGTGGGAAACAGACGGAATGACTGTTTGTCCCGCAATCATCAAAGTTAACTACAGTTACAGGACAGAACCCCCTGAAAGATTTGTCCTGGAACAAAAAGCCTTTGAGTTCAATTCCTTCATCATACCAGTTCAAGAATTGTCCAGTGGACACCGAATATTACAAATCCTCCCTCAACACGGCGAGGACTTTGCAGGTGGTGATTTTTATGACTATGACAATTTTCTCTGGGATAGAGATCAATCAATCTTTCACTGGGAGCCGGAAAGCCAAACTCTTAAGTTCATGGCCAGGGTAGCCTCTCTTCATGGGGAAACAGGTTTTAAAGAAACCATTACTCCATGCGAAATCAAGCTATCAAATGAAATTGTCGCGCAATGTAAAACCCAAGACTTCTAGCTCTTTATTAGTCAGGACTTTCAAAAGCTTTGTTATGAATTAATACAAGTAATTTTTTTGGGAAAAATCGCTCTCGCAAACGATCGCTCTTAATGAGAAAAAATTAGATACAGATTTAAATTTACTTTGATATAATTTTGTTGCCAAAGGTATTAATTTACCACCCTTAAATGTCATACAACTAGGTCAGTAGACTGTGCGAAAAAAAGGGACATATTATATGGAACTAAGAAAAAATTAAATTTTTGAACAGAGGACTTTATCTATTTGATCCTACACTCAAATAGACTAACCATCAGATTAATGAAGTTTGGTATGATTTACAGTGTTAGGGATTTATTCTTTGCCGGTTTGGTGCGATACGAATTTTTTCGGAAAATTGCGCAAAAACCAATCCGATAATTTTCTTTCGAGCTCATCTATGTTTCTAAAGGTGATCAAAGTCAAATTCGCATTCCCCGAAATCATAGCGGAAAGCCTTGCTGGAGAATTTTCGTCGAATATGCAAACCACCGGTTTTAACTTCTCGGCTATCCCTATTTCATACCCAACCCCTAAGCTTGGAATGGATACGTTTGCCACCACTATGTCGGCCTGGTACAACCAATTAAGATCTCTCTTATAAACTTCTTCGTCGGTGATTTTAGTGTCACCCATGCCTTCTACTGTTGGAATATGTTCCGTGAGAACTTTTCCAAAGCCTCGTAGGATTTCTATGATAGGTCTAGTTGATTGTTGTACATCAACTGACCTAACTGCCGAAGCGAAGTAAATTTTTAGACCTGTTTCCACGCTTTAATAAATCATATCAAGCCAAAAATTAATGTTACAATTTTAATTGTGCCTTTTAAAACATTCGATGAATGCGTCAATTATTTATTTAGTCTAAAAAGAAACGTACCTTTTCAACTATTGAGCTTGGATGTTCCAAGGAGATTATTCGATGAATTGAACATTGACCTTGCGAAATTCTACAAAATCCAAGTTGTCGGAACTAATGGCAAAGGCTCAACATGTGCTTTCCTAGAGAGCATTCTGTACGAAACGGGTTACAAGGTGGGCGCAACTTTTTCGCCTCACCTTGTCGAGCCAACTGAGCGCATTAGGATAAATAAAAAGGAAATGGATAAAAACAGTTTTATTGAGCTCTGCAACATTGTGAAGAAAACAGTAGAAATGGCTTTTAACTTTGGCAGATTTAACTATTATCCGACTTTTTTTGAACATGTAACCGCAATGGCTCTATTAGCTTTTGATCGAGAAGGAGTGGACTTCGCAGTTCTTGAGACAGGATTGGGTGGGCGGTTCGACGCAGTTACGGCCGCCAATGCGGATATTATAGCATTTACACCAATATCCTATGACCATGAAGCCATTCTTGGAGAAACCCTCGAAAAAATAACCTGTGAGAAAGGAGCAGTGTTAAGAGAAAAGGTTTTTGCAATCTCTACGACCCAGCTTCCTCAAGTAAAAAATGTTTTGGACGAAATAGCCTGCCGCAAGGGAGCCGTATTAATTTATGATGATTACGTAACTGTAATAGGAGAAGATTACGTATCCTTTAGATCAAAGAAATACGAAATTAATCACGTAAAATTAGGACTGAATGGTAAGCATCAAATCAGTAACGCTAGGCTTGCTTTGGCTGTGTGTGACTATTTGAAACCGAGTCTAATTTCAGAAAAGATTAAACTTGGACTAGAGAATGTTAACCATCCTGGGCGGCTTCAGTTGATCGAGAATTTTCTTTTGGATGGTGCTCATAATCCCGCTGGAGCAAAAGTTTTGTCTGATTTTCTTGTCGAACACAATGCCAAAAATTTGATAGCGATATTGGCAGTCATGAAATCCAAAAATTGGAGAGAGATCCTGAAATTAATTTTACCTTTCTGCTCGGAGGTTATTTTTCCGAAAATGGGTGAAAACTTCGTAGAACCAGAGGAATTGGCCGATTTCGCTTCACAAGAAAGTTCTTTAAGTTACTCGCTGGCACCAGATACCAAATCAGCTATCACGTTAGCAAAAAATCTATCGACTAAAGTTCAATCAAAGTTTTTACTGGTAACAGGCTCACTCTACCTGGTGGGCCATGCAATTAAAATATTGAAAGAAACGCATAGCGACTAGTGTCCAGACACAAGAAGTAATTTAAGCCTGTCGACAAGTCTCCTAGCATAGTCTTGATTTTTGTGTCTCAAAACAAAGTAGTAGACGTAACCAAAAAACTGAATCTATAACAAAATAGACATAAACGCCCTCAGCGACGTTGCCAAAAATTAGCAACGCTGAACTCTTAGTTTTAAGATCAAGGTTCTTTAAATGACTGTTTGCACTGGAAGAATAGCTTCTTCAACTCTAAAGTGTTGCTGCCGAAAAATGCCGAAGTGTCTGGGTTAATGCTCATAAAATCCTATACGCCTGACTTCTTATTGACGCTTTCAGAAATGCGTAGTCAGAACAGTACCACACCAAATATTCAAAAGTTTCTTCACAAAGTTATGTACGTACTTTGCCTGGCTTTAGCAGTACGATCGCAATTGGGACACGTACTCAATACACAATCTCACCGCCTCTGTAACCCTTGGCGACCGATTTAACAGGATATCTATTAAGTGGTTGAAATTGAGGTTGTGTAGAAAAATGTCGGTCGTTGTCATAATATGAAAATTTAAAATGCTTTTTTTTAACCCGCATTCTTTTTTTCAATCGAATTTTGTAGAACTATAGTTTTCGTTACATGTAGCATCAATCCTGTCTATGTATTGTTGAAGCATCATCTTCTTGTAGCTAGGGCGAGTATTTTTACAACTACCTCGATACGCCTAAAAATTTATTTTAGACCAAGCACCCGTTAAAATTTGTAAACACTGATGGAATGCTGAGAAACTAATACTTTCAATAATAGGTCACGATAAATAAAGCTAGAGTCAAGATTCACTAAAAAGCCTCTACGCTCCCGAGTTGCTATGAAATGTTGCCCATCTGTGTAACCGATCTCTTGACTTTCATACCATTAATCTAGAAAGGTAACACTATGCGAAAAGAAAATGAGGTCCTCAAGGCTCACATCAAGGCTTTTAACCTACCCTTCAGTGCAACAAAGTTTTGGTGGGAGTTTCTTTGCAAAACCATCTATTCTGTAATCTGGCCGGTTAAAGCGTCGCTTGAAATTTTCGAAAATTCGGTAGTTTTAACATACCATTCAGCTTATTTGCCGTCATTGTTTAAGTTGAGTAACAAAGTCGATAAAAAAATCTGCCTGCTTGTCAGATACCCAAGAAGCTGTTTTCTTCAAAAACTTTACGCCGTTTGCCAAAAGTTTTTCAACGTTGAATTTGTATACCGTTTTAATGTTAAAAAAATCCTTCAAGCAAGCGTTGTTGTAGTGCTCCTCGATCAGGACACTCGCGTTAAAGGAATTTTTTCTTCATTTTTTGGCATTCCAGCCAAAACTCCTGTTACGATTTTTACTCTGGCTAAATCAAAATCAAGCAACCTTTATTTTTTAAAACTATCTCGCGGCTCATTTTGCGTCGTTCCAACACTTGTTAGCATTAGCCCTGAAACCCTGGGGGAATTTGCGGATACTTACAATAATCTTCTTGAGCAAGCTGTACGCGAAGACTTAACTTCATGGTGTTGGTTTCATAAAAGATGGCGCACACGACCTGATAAAATATTGAGCCATGATGAATACTTATCTTTTATTGTTAACTGCAATAGCACTACTAGCATGTCAGCCCTACGGGATTCTTCAAAAAGCGCGGGTGTTGGCAAAACAGGGTGACACTGTAAATTCTGAAAAGCTTTACACGAAATTTTTGCAAACATTGGAGGAATCGGATCAAACCAGGTATGTATATTATAAACTTGAGCTGTGTGACATTTTTTTGGACCATTCTGTGAGAGAAAAAGCGCTGAACTGCCTAAGAGATCTTAAACGACACCAAACTTTTTCAAGTATGATCGTTCCTCGAATTGAAAGGCTCGCCCGTTTGATTGGTAACACAAGTGGCTTCGAGTCCGCAAGACAAGTTCTTGATGAATTTATCCCTCTGGATCCTGAATACATGGAGGGGGTTTACGATAAACTGACAAAAGAGTTTAACAAATTTGTCGCACCACCAAATAAATCTTGAGCTTACAATCAGTAATATTGAGCCATTTTTCACTTGATCCTCACCATCGCATCTGCAATCAGAGCAAGCTGGCCTAATTTATATATTAAAATATTAAACATGCCGAAAAGAGCAGTTCCTATCAATCTCTTAAACAATTCAACCAATTCATTCCTAGTACTTCTGTTTCGGTTTTTCTTTTGGAGAGGGCTGAGGGCGCTTGGGTTTTATCACAGCCACCTTGGAGTAATTAATTCTGTGGCCCGGCGGCAGGTAAACTAAAGTATGGGCGGGAATATGTAATTTTCCGCTTCGCACTGCAGCTGAAAAATGCGGATTGTACTCGATTATTGAAGACACTGGCAGTTCGGTCGCTTTCGATAGTGAATAAACCGTAAGGGCTTTTGCCAAATTATGTTTTTCAACTCTTAACGGAGGGTCTGTACGAATATCTCCAAAAAATGACCTGTAGTTTTTGAAAACACGAACAACTGCAACAAAACTTGGATAAAAATTTGTTGACGCAAACCCAAGAGGCCTTTTGAATGGATCCTCAATAAGACGCACAAGGTTGGAACCGATGTTGAATTCATAAAGCTTCTTTCTCAATCCTTCCACTCCATGGTTATATGATATGAGCGCGTACGGCCAATTCCCAAAAGCCTGATAAGCATCTAGAAGATATTTGGCAGCCGCTACTGTCGATTTAAAGGGGTCCCTTCTTTCATCAACGAACTTATCAATCCGAAGTCCGTATACACGTCCTGTAGCGGGCATAAACTGCCACATTCCCACAGCTCCAGCTTTGCTAACCGCGTTGACATTGAAACTGCTCTCAACAAAAGGAAGGAATTTTATATCATCAGGAATACCGTAGGTTTTTAAAACATTTTCTATAAACCACAGGTACCTGAAGCTTCTTGTAACCGCGTCGCGAGTTTTTTCAGCGACACCTGATTGAGAACGTATCAAATTCTCAGCTAAAGTGTACGAAACAATGTCCGAGCGACGAGGCTTCAAACACTTCCTTGTAACCTGAAACACATTGGTTTCAAAAAGAGTTTCAGGTCTTTTTCCATCAAGAAACTTTTTAAAGGCATTTCTTAATTTCTCAAAGTAACTTTCTTCCGCATCAACTATTACATTAGTCAAAACTTGCTTTGGCAAAATATTAGCCTCTGCGGAGAAATCCAAAATGCCAAAAACACACTGAGGGAAAAGTCTATGATGTATTATGCGTTGGTTCCTAGACACTTCTCCGAAAACTTTGACCCAGAAATCTACCCTATCAACTAGTTCATCAGGAACTGGCAAAGGATCCAAACGCAAACCTGCTCCAAAAAGAAGCAATATGAGCCTCAGGAAAAACATCAGATCATTTAGATAAAATCTTTTGTAAAAGCTCTCTTTCTCTCGACTTTAAATCGAATAAACAGTCTGAACAGTTTTGAATAATACAAAAATAACGGAAACTCAAAGTATCACGAGTTTTAATTGGGTAAACCCCAACCAAGGATGAAACTCCGTCTAAACTGCCTGTTTTTGCAAAAATGGTCTGATTGATATCGCCTATGTGCCTGTAAACGGGATAATCCTTTTGCACCGACAAAAAGCCTAGACTTGACGGATCGCGCTCAACGTGGGCTTTTACAAATCTCACGATGTCATAACAAGCTATCCTATTTGCCCGGTCGAGGCCTGTAAACTCTTTGATATCCGAATGAGGAAATTCTCGTGACACGATCTCTTTTAACTTTTTCTCCCCTTCATCGACCGACATTTTTTCGCTAAAAAAAGCTAGAGAAATCTCCGTCGCAAAATTGTTCGAGTAAGACCCGATCGCGCGTAAGGTTTTGTCAAAGGTTGTTACGGGATAATCAACACAATTGTTTTTGTCTGCCACAGTCCCGATGGTTCCGTTTGCGCGGAGAGGTTGGTTAGCTTCACTCAGATTGCCTTCGACCGACTGAAAATCACAAACGATGGATAAGTCCCGACAAATTTTGTCTAGAACATGATCCGGATTTCCGAGAGTTTCCTTCTGGACTATAAGCGTGTCAGCCGTTAAAAGATTGTATGAAACCAGAAAATCCAAAGGATAAAAAGGTTTCTCGATACCAAGATTTAATTTTCTCTTTCTTTCGGGGCTTAGACGGAGCTGTGGCATTAATACCTTGACCTTTGAACTTGGTTTAAAGATTTTGAGCAAACTTAACAAGTCCCCTGAGCTCATACTTGGATCAAGAGGAAGAATGAGAGTAAATTTTTGGCTCTCCAAACAAATTTTTGCCTGAAATACTTTGCCCCGAAAGTTTTCATAGAGTTTCAGAAATGGAACAAGTTTGACTATACTCGCCGGAATTAAACCTGTTCGACAGTTTTTACACAAAACTTCTCTCGACCCTTCCAGTACATAAACAGAATAAGAGTAAGTTTGTTGAGGAACAGAAATTGTTGCAAAAATTAACAGCAAAAATGTAAACTGATTAAGCATGCGGGTGTAGCTTAGTTGGTAGAGCGCTTCCTTGCCAAGGAAGAGGTCGAGGGTTCGAGTCCCTTCACCCGCTTTGAGGAACATTTAAAAGATCAAGGGGAACAAATTCAATACAGTTTAAGTACTCTTTTTGAATTTCAGGGTCAGTTTCAATCAAGGGTCTTGTGATGACCGCTCCAAGCAGCGTGATTCTTCGTGGGTTTAAACCAAGCTGAACTAAATAATTTCCGATAGCTTTCGTCTGAGAAACTATCACATACTGCGTGTAGTCGTTCTCTGAAACCGAGGACGCAACGTAAGAAATGATCCCAAATCGCGACCAAGGAAATCGATCCTTGTTAAGATTGTAAATTTCAGTCAAAAGAGCCCTTCCAGTTTCGCTTAACCTGCTCGAATCAGACTCGAAAAAAAATTTTGCTGGAAAAATGTCTCTGTTAGGATGAAATTTTTTTTTTGTTTCGAGATACTCAAGAATTACTCGCTGACCCACTGCTGACCTGACAGCGAATGATGTCTTCGCTTCCAGCTGAAGCAGACTTTCATCAGACCTCGAGAGAGAAAAAGCTTCAATAGCGGACAAGAAACCGCTTGTTAGTAAACCCACCGCTGCTCCCGGAACCACCCCAGAACCTAACTCGAGCGAAGTTAAAGCGCCTGCCGGAATCAACCCTACAGCCCGAGATATAAAAACGTCGCTCTGCGTTGTCATACTCTTTTTGGAGTGGTAACAACCAAAAAGAAGTAATAAAAAGGTAGAAACGATAATTGCCTTGCCTAAGCGCATTCTTGAAAATTCTAAAAAGAAACGAGTCGGATAAAAACCTATTTTTTGAACAAATTGTCCAGCTTTTCAATCTGTTTCCTCGAGTTGACTGAGGACTGTGTGCCGGAAGTCCTTGCTCTGAAATATTCACAATGATTATTTTTGCTCTTGTCAACTACACGTTCCGCCATAGGCTCCAAGCAGTCATTGTAGGCACCCGGGCTATAAAATTCGCAGTTTAAACAACAGTGTAAATCCACTCCGCAACGGGGGCAACTATCTCTAAATCCGATTTTTTGGTATTCTAGACTTTCGTTACAGCGATAGCAGATGGCCCCAATACTCATCTTTACTCTAATTATATCACTTGCTACGGAGAAACTTTTTTGTCAAACCGTACGCCAGCCACATTTTCTTTGCAGTAAACCAGTTTCACACACACTAGAGGACATACAGGCAACGTTAAGAAAAATAGATTCTTTTTCTGCCACTTTTCAACAGCTCTCGTATTCCTCCATTTCAAGCGAGTATGACATGGGAACCGGAAGAGTTTTCGCAAAAAAACCTAAATTCGTCAAACTTGAATACATGCAACCTCAAAAGGCTGTTTACATAGTTTCTGATCGCAAGGCAATATACAGGAACCTTGAAACTGGCGAAAAAGAGTTATTTGAAATCGAAAAGGAGATTGAGAAACTACCGATAAGCTTTTTTATTGATGGCAAGGTTCAGGATGGCTTTAAATTTAAATCAGCGTGCGAAAACGAGAACGGCTACCTGTTCATCTTTGAGAAAAAACGAGATGGCAAATTGGAATTCAATCTTGCCATTCTTACAGATAAAAATTTAACCAACATCAAAGGGGTGAAACTTGAGGATTTTGGGGGCGCCGTCAACTCATTTATTTTTGACAAATTTCAGTTGAACCCTCCTTTGCCCGAAAAGTTCTTCACATTGGATTAGGACTGACTATGAGCGAAAAAAAATTCATTATCGCCACGCTTGGTTGCCCTAAGAATGAAGTTGACTCTGACATAATATGCGGCAAACTGATAAATGACTCTTTTACACCCACAAACAGTCCAACTGAGGCAGATTTTTTAATTGTCAACACATGCGCTTTTATCGCAGACGCAGTGGAAGAGAATCTGCGTTTCATTCGCAAGTTGGCTAAAATAAAGAAAAAAAGCAACGCAAAACTAATTGTCACAGGATGCTTGGTTGAGCGGTTCAAGAATAATCTCTTCAATGTAATTCCCGAAATAGATGCATTAATACCAACCAATAACATCAACGAATTCGGCGAAATTCTCAGAAACTTAGATTCGGCAAAAACAAACATTCAATTCGACAGCCAAACTTATATTTACAAACAACGGAACGAAGGAAGTTTTTTCCGAAACAGATCCTATGCGTATATAAAAGTCGCTGAAGGATGTAATAGGCCGTGTTCCTTTTGCATAATCCCAAAAATCAGAGGCAAGTTTCGGAGTAGATTGATCGATGATATTGTTGATGAGGCGAAATTCCTGATTGATCAGGGATTCAAAGAAATCATTTTGGTTGCTCAAGATCTTTCCAACTACGGTCAGGATATTTATAAAAGGACGGCACTTGATACACTTTTAGTCGAACTTGACAAACTACCAGGCCAGTTTTGGATAAGACTTCTGTATCTTTATCCGCTGGGAATTAATGACAGGTTGCTTGAGACAATGTCAAGCTTGGAAAAAGTGGCAAAATATATAGACATCCCATTTCAACACTCAAGCAGGAAAATGCTTCAAATCATGAAACGTCCAACCGGAAAATTTGAACCCCGTCGGCTAGTTGAAAAAATACGTTCAGTAAGGGACGACTTTCACATTCGCACGACGTTTATCGTGGGCCACCCGGGAGAAACGGACGAGGATTTTAACGACCTATGCAGGTTTGTAAAAGAGTATAAACTTACCAATGTGGGGGTTTTTTGTTACAGTGATGAGCCAGAATCGGAAAGTTTTCGAATGAGCGACAAAGTTTCAAAATCAGTAGCGAAAAAGCGTTATCATGAATTGATGTCCATTCAGAAAATGGTAAGCGCTGAGATTTTGTCTCAAATGAAAGGGAAAGAAATCACGGTGCTTGCAGAAACCAAACGAAATGGCGGTGCTGGCGTAGGAAGGGCTTACTTTCAGGCGCCGGAAATAGATGGATTGACGTTCATTGAAGCAAAAAATATCAGTCTGAATAAGTTTATAAAATGCAAGATAACCCAAACCGGGGACTATGATATTTGGGTAAAGCCAAGCAGATTGTGCGAGAGCGGGTGAAAGTTTTTCGTTTTGAAGTTGTTTCATCTACAATGGATATCGCAAAAGAGGTTCTTAAAAGAGAAAGCCCACCATTTGTGGTAACAGCCAACCATCAGACAGCAGGACGGGGTAGGGGTAACAACATTTGGCAGAACGTTAAAGAAGGTTTTTATGGAACATTCGTTTTGCGAACAAGTGGCGAGAAAATCGCTGAAGGATTTTCTGTTTATCTTGGGTTTAAAGTTTTAAGAGCGCTAGGACTTGAAAAGGGACAAGCTTGCCTCAAATGGCCAAATGATCTAATCTCAAAACAAAGTAAAAAATTTGGCGGAATTTTGATTGAAATGCATAATCAGCAAAGTTACGCTGGTGAAATGGCGTTTTTTGCGCTAATAGGCATCGGCTTAAATATCGCAGTCGAGCAAGGTGAAAACCCGGAGTTTGCAAGTCTGAAGGAATTTGGCATCGCCTTATCCAGAGAGGATCTTCTTGAGACTTTAAAGAATGTTGTTTTGGATTCCTTTGACGAATTTTCGAAAGATCATTTTCGCCTGCCAACCGAGGAGATATTGCCTATATTGGCTTTCAGGGACCAATGGATCAAAATAGCCGAACGTCCGGAAAAAATGAGGTTAAAGGGACTGACCGAGGATGGGAGACTTGTATGCGCAACGACAGACAACAGAATAATTGAGCTTTTGACGGCCACTTCACTTAGACCATGCGACTCCGAAACATAATAGCCTTTACGGCTTCAATAATACTCATTCTGGGAATATATCTTAACAACCTGACATTGACATCGCTGTCGGCACTAATTTGTATAGCCTGGCTAGCCTATGGTAGAAAAAGAGAGGTTAAAATTTCGGACATTATTTCGGAAATAAGCACGGGGGATCCTTTAAATTTTCTCTCTAGGAAGATTTTTGAAATAAAAGGTCTTCAGGCGGTCGAAGTCAACCTGGCAGAAGACGTGGAAAGCCAAACCTTTAAAAGTTTTGTTTTTGGAACACCATCATCATCGGCTTTTCAGGAAGTATTTAAAATATCAATTGGAGATCTTGACCTTGGGAATTTCAAAGTCTATTCAACCAAAAAAATTTCCGCCGCAACACGCAAAAATATAGAAGAGCTGTCCTATCAGGTTGCGGCTTGTCTTCTTTTAAGTCATTTTCGCTACGAAATTATTCGCTTCAAAAAATTAAGCGAACAAAGCAAAAAAGCCACTACGGGTTTTCTTGCTAACTTGAGCCACGAGCTTCGCGGGCCGCTGGGGAACATCCTCAACGCGTCTGAGATGATATTAGACACTCCCCTTGAAAGAGAGGAGATTCTGGACCTAAGTAGAATAGCCGTCAGCAACGCGCGGCATCTTATGACGATAATCAACGATATTCTCGAATTTGCAAAATGCGAGGCCATGCCTTCCGCGAATATGGAGCCCATAGAATTAAGAAAACATTTGAACGAAACGATTGAACTTGTGAAATCGATGGCAGCGAAAAGAAAAATCAGAATAAAGGTCAACCTTGAAGCTGTCAAAAACGACTATATCATGTGCGATAAAAAACACTTTAAACAAATTCTGATAAATCTTCTTACTAACGCGATAAAATACAACAAAGAAGGTGGAGAAATCGAAGTATTCGCGGAAAAAGAAGCTCGAAGGGTCAGGATAAATGTTAAAGATACAGGCATAGGCATTCCTCAGGAATTTCTGCCTAAAATTTTTGAGCCCTTTGAAAGAGCAAAAAATGATCTTGTGGATCAGCAGACGGGAACAGGTCTTGGATTGGCTTTAGTTAAGCGTTTGGTTGAAATAAACGACGGATTCATCGAGGTTGACTCGGAGGAGGGCTCAGGTTCCGTATTTTCAGTTGCATTTCAGCTAACTCGGCCTCCGGAAGTGCGCTATGATTTAGCGGATAAAAGAGAGCCTAATGGGCGAGGGGCGTTTTTGCTTGTTTCGGAGTCTTTGAGAGGCTCTTCGCTGCCCTTTATAAAATATTTGGCTCAAAAAAACTTCAAACTAGGATTTGTGAAAACGCTTGAAGAACTTTTAACCATTGTCAATCATGAACAAGTTGATTGTATCTTGGTTGATCATAATTTCAGCCTTGCAAGACAACGGGAATTTTTTGATGTATTGCGCGCGGTGCCAGGTGGGAAACAAATTCCGGTGGTTCTTGTTAGTCCTAGATCTTTCGATTTTGAGTTGGAAGCCGATTTAAAGAAAGGATTTGATTTATGTTTGGTGCAGCCTTTTGACCTCAGAGACGCTGGCCTAAAAATTTCAGACCTTGTTGAAAGCGCAAGGGCGCTGGGTAGATAAGCGGTGAATAAATTTTTGTTTTCAATTCTTCGATTTTTTAAATGGAAACTTGTAGCTTTGACTTTAGCTGCTGTCGCCATCGGAGCAACCGATGGCGCTATTCCCTTTCTTGTAAAGTATTTGTTTGATGATGTTATTGACAACCAAAAAATTCCAATTTCGATTTTTGTATCAGCGCTCGTAGGAATCGGACTTATTAGAGCAAGTCTGAACTTTTTTTATGTTAACTTCTCCGCCACACTTGGAAACAATGCAATAAAAATATTACGTGATCAAATATTCAATAAGAGTTTAACCTTTAGTCCGCAGCAAACAATTAACCTGGGACCCTCGAGAATAACAAGTTTGGTGGTAAATGACTCCGCCTTTTTGAAGGAGCTCGTCATAGATCTTATTCCGGGCATAATTAAAGACTCGATAAGACTTTTGTCCCTTACAATAGTCAGTTTCTATCTTAACTTTAATCTATCACTGATAATTCTCTTTACAATCCCATTTGTTGCACTAATAGTCCAAAAAATTTCCAAGAGAGCGAGAAAGTACGCCAGCCTTGCGCAAACCGAACTAGGAACGTTAACCTCGTTAACAATAAATGTTTTGTTGGGAATAAAGACCGTTTTAGCCTTCAATATGGTAAAATTATTGCGGGAAGAATTTAACAATCTAACCGACAAAATAAAAAAGTTTGCGATAAAAGCCGATGTTTCTCGACAGCTAACAGTTCCAATAAACGAAGCCCTAGCATCAATAGGTATCGCTTCGGCGATTTTCTATGGTGTTAATCAAATACAGCTTGGGGTTCTAACGAAAGGGGATTTTATTGGCTTTATTGTAACTCTTGGACTGCTTTATGATCCAATAAAAAAAATAAGTAAACTGAAATCTCAGGCGAGCGCCTGCCTTGGAGCGATGGAGCGTGTCTCCGCACTGATAGATAAATTTGGCGATGAAACTTGGTCTAAAAACCCCAGTATGCCAACACGCTCGATTGATAAAGTTCCAGACCATGCAAAAAGCGACATCGTTTTGGACAATATTACATTTTCGTATTCTGAACACGAAGTTATTTCTGGGTTGAGCATTTCAATCCCTTTTGGGACCAAGGTGGCGATAATAGGTCCAAGCGGAACGGGAAAATCCACGCTAGCGGACATAATTGTAGGGTTTGCAAAAGCCAACGCGGGAGAGGTGTATATTGGAGGAGTCTCCGTTTCGAACATTCCTAAAAGTATTTTGTGGCAAAAGATTACTTATCTTCCACAAGCTCCGGTTTACTTCGAGCTGTTGGGTGTAAGAAATTTTGGAGAAAATCCCGATATTCATAGGCTCGAGAGCCTTCTTGAAAAAATGTCATGCAAGTACCTCATGGAACGCATTCTCTCCTCAAAGCAGGTGGGGGAACTAGCTGGGATGTTAAGTGGGGGAGAAAGACAACGAATATTTATAGCCAAGTGCCTTTTAAAGGAGAGCGACATATACATTTTTGATGAAGCCGTATCATCGCTAGACTATGACACAGAACGCAGGGCATTAGATCTGATATTTGAAATCCTGCGAGATAAAACTGTTATATTTATTTCTCACAGAGAAACAATTCGAAATTATGTTGACAAAATTATCGAATTAGACATGCTGCGGAGAACAACTTAACCGAGCCTTTGCGTCCACAAAAAGCACAAATATTTTTGGCATTCTTAAGTTTTTTGACCAATGTTCCGATTAAAATTTCTTATGACGGCTACTTTAAATTGCATAGTTGTCCATCCGAATTTTTCTGTAAGACAGGTTGTAAAAAATGTTCTTGAAGCATTCGGCTGGACAACAAATTTAGAAGGGTCGCTTTCTGGCGCTTTAGAGAAAATACGATCTCTTGACGGTTTCGAATTAATCTGTTTGTCCCTTCGATTTGACAAAAAAATGGTTTCCAGTTGGATTGAGACCGCAAAATCAACCATGAAAGGCAGGTACAGTGTTTACTCTGCCCTTGCTTCCAAAGAAGATCGGTCAAGCCCAAATTTTGAAATATTTGTCAGGAAGCACTTTGATATCGACATTAGTGAAAACATTACCAAGGATAGTTTCGGTTCAATTGAGAGGAAAATCCGAACTATCGTCAACCAAAAACAAACAGAACGAGCTATAGATGATATCCGTAGACAACTTTCGAGAATAATTAACGCAGTTGATCTCATGTCTCAATCGGCTTTGCGGAATACCCTGGCCAAATCAGATTTAAACTGGAGATTTCTTGAAAGTATTCACTATACAGTTGCCAATTCGCCCCCACAGGTTAAATATTCTTACATTGACCTCATCAAGAATGAGTTAATAACGAGAGCGAGACCTCTTGAAGAGGATGAAAACCCTCCAGTTCAGTCCCCAAAGCCAAAAGTTCACTTTTTGGTAAAAAAGTTTTGACATCATCTCATCTAAATTTGTAGAACTTCTAAGTGATCGTATTAAATCCGGGACCTACCAAAACTCATCCGGAACTTGGTGATTGGTTAAGGAGGGGGTGTGAAAGTGGTGTTCCAAGCATGCATCATAGATCAGAAGATTTTAAATCGCTTTTTAAAGACACAAAGGAAAAACTATTTGATCTAGCGTCTATTCCTAAAGACTTTGAAATGTTTCTCTTTGGATGCGCGAGTGAGATATGGGAAAAAAGTTGCGAGAGTTTGGTTGAAAAAAGCGCTTTCATTTTCGCAAATGGTGAATTCGGCTTTAGATGGACAAGGTGTCTCGAGGCTCTAAAAATAAAACACTTTGCCGCAAAGAGTGACCACAGGTTCGACGGTAATCTGATAGAAATCATACCCGAAGACTGCGACACAATATGCTTGGTTCATTGTGAAACCTCGATTGGATTCAAAATTCCCCCTGATCAGATTAGAGCCATCCGACTAACTTACCCTGAGAAGCTGATCATTCTGGATGCTGTTTCAACTTTTCCAATTGTCGACCTTGATTACTCTCTGGCGGATGTGATTTTATTCTCGGTTCAAAAATGTTTTTGCTTGCCATCTGGTATGGGCGTGGCTTTAGTTAGTCCAAGGGCTATTGAGAAAGCCCAAAAGCTCTGGGACTCAGATCGACCGAAAAGCGGCTTTGCTTCTTTTGCCGTAGAACATGTTTTCGCTTTACAAAACATGACACCAGCTACTCCAAATGTTTTAAACCTCTGGCTTCTCAATCGATCCGTAACAAAATATATCTCCATCGGCCTGCGCCAACTTCGACAAATGACCCTGGAAAAAGCAAAATTCATCAGGCAAAGTTTAAATCCACTTGGTTTTGATGACTTAATAAAAAATCCAAACCAGCAATGCGAAACTGTTTTGACATTTGAAAATTTTTCGTTAGATTGCGTTGATATAAAACGGAAACTACGAGAAAAGAACGTCTATGTTTCCACAGGCTTTGGAGATCTTGAAAATTCTGTGCTTCGCATTGCGAATTTCCCTGCCCACACGAAAGAAGATTATTTGACGGCTTTTTCGATTTTGTCGGAAATTCTAAAAGCTTGTTAAATGGTTTAAACAGCGTTAAATTTTTATATCATGCAAATATTCAATATGGCTGACGCCTTGAGCAGAGCCGGCGACGACAAGGAGTTTCTTTTACAACTTATCAATTATTTGCAAAACACCTACTTGGTTTACATAAACAGGGCTGCCGAATCAATCGAAGCAGATAATTTGTCTTCTGCCAGCAAAGAAATTCATAGTCTAAAGGGAGCACTTTTAAATCTGGGGGCAGAAAAAGCAGGCCACTGTGCGAAGGAGATAGAGGCGGCCCTAAAGGCTAACGAAAATAAGATCGATCTTGATCAGCTCAAAGCGCTTGTCGAAGAATTTTTGCACTACGCAAATCAGCAATTAAACAGTTGATTTTACGCCTAATTTTTTAGGCGCCCAGAACTTTTTCGACGAATTGATCTCGTTCAAAAGGAACAAGACTTTCCAAATCTTCTCCAACCGAGACGAAGGAAATTGGAAGATTAAGCGAAGAGGATATCCTGAATACTGTTCCACCTTTAGCGCTTGAGTCGAGCTTGGTTAGTATTAAAGATGTGACATTAACAATTTCACAAAATTCTTTTGCCTGATTAAAAGCAGTTTGACCTGTGGTTGCATCCAAAACCAAAAAAATTTCCTCGGGTTGGTCTGGAATTTGCTTCTGGATTACGTTTTTAATGCCTGAAAGCTCTTGCATGAGATTGCTTTTATTATGAAGCCTTCCGGCGGTATCTATCAGAACAAAATCACATTTTTCTTCCAACGCTTTCTTTATTCCGTCAAAAACAACCGTCTGAGGTTTAGTAGCTTTTTTGTCAAAGTAGCAATCAACGCCGCTTTTTTTGCTCCATTCAAAAAGCTGTTCCTCAGCTCCAGCCCGAAAAGTGTCTGCCGCTATGGTCAAAACCTTGTGCCCCGCCTTGCGAAGCATAAAAGCCATCTTTCCTAGAGTAGATGTCTTGCCTGTTCCATTCACCCCAACAAACAAAAACACCCTTGGGGTTGCCCTATCTCCTCTATTTGGTTTTAAACTAATTCGCTTTTCGATTAGGTATGACCGCAAAATGTCTTTTAGACGCTCTTCGGGATTTGATCCATTTTTTTCCTTTACTCGCTTGGCTATTGCATCTGCATATTCGGGTCCCACATCTGCTCTAATTAGTGTTTCCTTTAAGTTGTCAAAATCAAAAGTTGCCTCGTTTTTACCGCCAAACAATGATACCTTAATCCGGTTCCAAAGACTGGTCGCTGGAGAACTTTCTTCAATGAATACAACTTCTGTATCAGAACGCTTAGCAGTTGAGTTAAAGTTAAGCGAGACGCTATCCTCAGAAGAATTTGCTCCACTTGCAAAAACATCTTTAACCTCTATTTTCGGTTCCTCTTCTTCGGTATGGGATGGTTCTGCTTTCAGATATTTATAGATTTTTTTTATGCGCTCATAGCTTTTCTGCGTTTGTTCTTTAAGGACTTCAAAGTTTCTATTCGCCGATGTAACACTACTGTTAAGCGTGTTCTCCATTCTTTGCAATTTGCCGAATAAACCGTCCAATTTTGATATAGCCTGGGAAAACTTATTTTGAAGTTCCCTATTTGATCCATGGCTTTTGCCTAGAATGTACGCGAAACCAAATACGATTAGAATCAATATCAGTAGAGGCGATCCACCCGCTTGCAAAGCCGAGAAAGCTTTGTCAACAGCTTCAAAAAAGCTGACAGAGATTTGGTCAAGCATGCTGTTTATCTTAACACACTTGTTGCGATTGTGAAATTTAGAGCAACAACCAAGGTCCACGATACCAATTCCCGGCTCAGGTTGCCACGAAACTACTGACGATAGCGACTTTAGGGGGAAATATTTGCCACCGAATTTAATGATTACATTATGCGGCTTTAATAATCTGCCATAAAAAGAATTTTAGTGTTGGCTTGCCTGGAAATTATCGTACTGTTTCCTTCGAAAAATTAAAGGCTTGCGCAAACATTTTGATCGTTTGCCTCATAAAATATTTGGGCAGTCTTTCGTTTTAGCGAGCGCTGAAAAACTCGACCCGGCCATATTTTAAAACAGTCTCCTTAACTCGCTTAGATCAAGGTTGAAATTAAATTGAATGACCTTCGGTTTACTAAAATCCATCTCGAAGTTATTATTGTAAATATGGAGAATCTTTATTCAGTGGAACTAGTCCGTTCCTCGCTCCAGCACGGTGACTTTTCACGAAGGTTGTTTGATAAAAATTTAGGTCTCTACTACCGTAGGCTAGTTTGGATCGGTACGGAAGTCTTATCTGATAGCTGTCCTCGTGTGATGTGTAGTTTTGCGAAGCCAATACCAGCCAATCGTAAATTTCAACAGAGTGTAGTCTCACATCCTGTTCTAAATAAACTTGTGGAAGATATGGCACCAATCTTAAACCTTCTGCAACAAATCAACGAAAAAAAACAGTTTAAAGATGATGCATATATGCTCTTGTTCAAAAAAACTAATCCTAACCACCCGCTGCTTATACGGTTGGCTCTAGCTTGGTCACCTTTGATATCGTGGTGTTTTCTTGCCTCGAGTTTTATTTACTGCGTTATTTCATACAACTATCCGAAATTTATTCATATGATCACCTGGAGCGCGTTAATCGGCCTCTCGATCCCATCGACTTATATCTCCAAAAAACGGTGGGAGGGTAGCAAAGCTAAAACCCACCTAACTTATCAAATAAAAGAAGTGGCAAAAAAACTAGGCGTTCAGTTGAACACAAATTTTGCAGGATATTCGTTAACAGAAACGATTGATGTAATTCGTGAAATTGGTGAAAAATTCATTCAAAGTCAGGTAACAGAACGCGCTAGGGTACACGCCTTGATTGATCATTGGCGTAGGTATTTAAGATCAGTGAGCCCCATTAAGGCTCGTACACTTCTCGGCTAAACGCATAAACCAGTTGAGAGCGACAAACACTTGTCGAGAAAACGCAAGTAGTCAAAGGATGATACCCCCAACATATGCTTAGCTAGACGTCTTACTGGCAAGGAAAAAAGCGAATAGTGATTTCTCAATGCAACGTTTACAAAACACTCGTAATTTGCTTAAGCAGCAGAACCTCTCAGATAAAGCAGATTTGAAGATCTGTCGTAAAACAAAAAAGCGAGAAATTTACCTTCCTCATAACTGTTCAAATTTGCCCACGAGATTGGATCATAGTCATATAAGTTTGAATTTGCAAACATATAAAGGTTTTACTTACTCCCCTTAGTCTCTAAGATTAACTGAGACACACACTGTGACAGAGGATGTGAATTTCCTAAAAAGCTTGATGTATTTTTCAGTCATGAAGATCCATGGAATAAAGACTGATAATGTCCGGACGGCTTTTTACAAGCTCAGAATTTGATTGATGCAAATGAGAGTTCCCTTTTATTACCGCTGTCAATCTAAACCGTTTCAAAGGTCGCTACTGTTGAAAAAAGAACAAATCGAAAATATCATCTGCACTTAGAATGCTCTCTTGGCATATCTGGGCGATACTAGCTGTTGGCTGTATTAATTTGGCAATTGGATTGCATTCACAGCTCTCTTACGCAGGGGGACTGGGGTTTACTCTTGACGATGCTTTTATACATCTGGGGGTGGCAAAAAGTTTAACGGATGACGGTGTTTGGGGTATAAATGGAAAATTTGTTTCAGTTTCAACGTCGCCACTTTGGACGCTGCTAATCACGCCTCTTCATTTAGCGTTTGGATATTACCCGTTAATTTTCCACCTTTTGTCTGCTGTCTTTGCCGTCGGAACAGCCGTTATGATTTATCTGTTAATCAAAGAATCGCTAAGAAAGCCTTCACTGGGAGTTATTAGCGGTGTCGCTTATCTTGTTTTTCCTTTGTCTATTTGGGCAACAGTATCTGGCTTAGAGATACACTTGACTAATTTTCTTTTTGTACTCGCTCTATTTCTCTTTTTTAAAAATACTCATCCTTTTTTGTCA
>JANWWW010000026.1 GCA_025055295.1 Deltaproteobacteria bacterium
TAAAACTTGCTTTGCATATTTATCCAGTTTAACGGCTTTATCCATTTCACTGTCTAGCTCCGCTTTTAGTTCTAGTAATCGTTGATTAATGTTATCCTCAATTATCTTAGGGTTTGTGTTGGCATTCTTTAACTGTTCGTCAGTTATACTTAAAGTGGCTTCAGACCGAAGACTCTCTATAACTCGAGCTTTTTGCTCGTTGTTACCTGAAATGTTCGCTTCTTGCCACGCTTTGTATAATTGTGAAAGACGTAGAATTGTGCCTTGCAGGCTTACTATTTTTATTGTGACCGTGGTGGCTGTATCCTTGTAATTGTCATAAAAAGTTTTTTGACCTTCTGTGAAAAAAACAGACTTCAACATTACTTCTTGACCGCTAACCTGCACCGTCGGAGTAACAGTTTCATTACGAAAAATGTATTGGGGTTTTGCTTCGCTTGCAACTGCAAGCCCTATTAGTCTTTGTTTAGTTACAGGATCCAAATCAGGTGGAATTTTAGACAAAATGTTGTCGATGGTTTTTTTAACTTCTTTTGAATACAGGTCCCTAGCCTCGTTTAGGTCAAGTTTTGCCCCATCCTTTGTCTCGGTAGATTGATTACCCAAGTAGTTACGACCTATTTTCTCAACAAGTTCGACCGTTTTTTGAACTGCAGAGTTAAAAAGCGCCTTATCGTCATTCGATAAGCTTTTACCTTCACTTGCTTTGTATAAAACACCAAGTTCTTCGATGTTAAGTTTAAGCGCCCCAATTTCGTTCCCGCTTGGTGAATAAAGCCCTATTGCTACAGCGTATCTGTCTAATTTAGCTTGATTGGATAAAATTGCTTCTGCCAAGTCTCGGACGGTTGGGTTCCCAGCTTTCGAAACCTGCCGGTCTTGATTAGTTTGATTTTCTCCAAGTTTTTCGTCAACTAATGCGCTACACATCCTACCTTTAATAGTTATTCCGAAAAATTTGAGTTATGTTACATGAAAAATTTTTTCCGTTTAGAAATTTAGTAGCAGTTTTTCTAAAGACTGTTTATCCAAAAGCGTGTTTTTAAAACTAAGATTAAAGTTTAGGCTGATCGTATGAATAAAGGTGACGCTTAAGATCGACTAGGCAGATTCTTTACGACGACATTAGTCAACAGACCAAAATCACAAGGCCTGAAATTCGAGAGTCCCGTGTTTTTTAAAGCTTGAGAATATGTTTCGACGTTCCAACATCCAATCAACCCTAGACTTGTTAACTCGTAGGCTGATATAACTAAATTGAAAATACCCGCAATGCAAAATGGCATAATCGATGAGCTTAGCTGGCGAGGGCTGATTCATGACTCCACAAATATCGACGAACTAAGAAATTTTCTTAGCGAGTCAAGGCCCGTTTACTCCGGATTTGATCCTACAGCGCCTAGTCTGCAACTTGGCAATTTAGTCGCGTTAATGACGCTAGTGCGATTTTGCAAGTTTGGGCATAAGGTGATAATTCTCATCGGAGGGGGAACTGGATTGATCGGGGATCCAAGCGGTAAAACCTCAGAAAGACAGCTTTTATCCGAGTCTGCCGTAAATGACAATGTAAAGGCAATCACGCATCAAATTAAAATGATATACTCTAATCTTGGCCTAACTGCCGATCAATACTTGATATTAAACAATGCAGAATGGCTAAAAAAACTTGATGTTATAACTTTTTTACGAGATATCGGAAAACATTTTTCGGTTAACTCCATGTTAAATCGTGAAGCGGTTCGACTGCGTCTTTCCAGAGAAGGACAAGGTATATCGTTTACCGAGTTTAGTTATGTGATCCTACAAGCGTATGACTTTTGGTATCTAATGGAAAAGTTTGACTGTAGAGTGCAAATTGGAGGTAGCGATCAGTGGGGGAATATTACCGCCGGAGTGGAGCTCATTCGGAGGTTAACGGGGAAGCAAGCTTACGGGCTCACTCATCCATTGGTAGTTGACTCAAGTGGCAACAAACTGGGCAAAACCGCTGAGTTTACAGTGTGGTTAGATGGTCAAAAAACTTCACCTTTTAGATTTTACCAGTACCTCATAAATACATCGGACAAGGATGTTTTGACGCTTCTAAAATATCTAACATTGTTGGATCGTAACGAAATAGAGCTTCTCGAGAACGCGCTTAAAACTCAACCGGAAAAACGCCTGCCCCAGAAAAGACTGGCGGAAGAGTTGACTAAGACAGTTCATGGAAGTCAAGGGCTTTCACAAGCGCAAAAGATTACCGAAGCTCTTTTTGCGAACGATTTTACTCGTTTGTCTGAGGCGGAATTCAAAAACGCCATAGAGGATATGCAAACTGTCAAGGTACACCCAGAAAAGGACAGCAAGTCCCTTAAACTTGATGTGGTCGCCGCCTTAGTCGACGCAGGTTTATGTTCGTCAAAAAGCAATGCCCGAGACACCATAAAAGCCGGCGGTATCAGAATTAACGGCCAAGTTGTCAACCAGTTCGAAATGATGATTGACACCAGCCATTTACTATTTGGGAAATACCTGATACTGTCAAAAGGAGCGAGAAACAGATCGGTGTTGGAGGTTTTGATTTGATGTAAGTGTTTATGATTGAGGTTAAAAGGCAGGTCAAGATGACAAGCCCTTAGAAATGATAATGAGCTAAGCGTTTGCAAGAAATGTTAAATTACAATATTTTGGTTTTACAAAGTTGGCTTTGTTACGCAAAATGCGTTAAACTAAAAAATTCAAATAACGAACTTGCACCAAAGTTTCAAGGTACTTTGCTAGAAACGGTTAAACATTTTATAAACCTCTCTTATTCCTCCACTCAAGACCTGCTCTGGCAAGAAGAATGCCAAAATAAGAAATTATTAGCCCTATTACCCAGTAACCAGCAATTTTTAAACTACTTTTTTTGACGCTAAGTAGGCTTTTATAACTTAAGTCTTCGTTCTCAAAGCCATTCATTTGATCGCGTGTTGCGGGATAATGTGGGCTTCTCACCAGCAATTCCCGGTCGCTGGTTGATTCAACTGAATTTTGACCCTGCTTAGGTTCAATATTTGCATGCGTGAGGCTTTGACCTATTATCGGTTGATATTCCTTATGAGGCATTCGGTCGGAAAAATGTCTGGGACGCGCATAATTGGCTCCGTAAATTAAACCTGTGGTCATAAAAAAAGCGAGCCCTACAGAACACACAGTTCTCAACGATTGATTGATTAAACTAGTGTAACGCTTAAAAAATAACTCTCTAACAAGTGTCCTATCTTGGACTAAAACCATTGGATTACTTTCAATTATATCAAGACTCTGTTCTTAAAACATCCTCTTACAAAGTTGTGCAATTTGTTCTCAGCCTTCAGCGCTTGTAGGACCCGCTTCTTTAACGAAAAATTCTAAAACTCTATTGTCACGCTTAACTTGACACAAATTTCCAGAGTATTTTTCAATATCGCAGCATTCACCACGTTGAATATTTTAAAAAACTCCATACCCTTTTATTCTATTTGTTAATCAATTTACTAAAAAAGGCGAAAGCCTTGCATAGGGTGCTCGTTAAAATAAACAATTTAAAGACTGAGTAAAATGTCCGAGTTTCGTTACGGTAAAAGTCAAGGGGTACTTATGGTTACCTAAATATTTTATACATAACATTCTGACTTTTCTTTAAGGTAAGAGAACGCAATTTGTCCGTAAAGAACATGACCAAGGAACAAGTAATCATTAATGCCTTGCTACCGACTCAATAGCTGAAGAGTTACTGGTGACTTGCGCCCGAGTTTTGGTTTGTGTGTTCTTAGGAAGCTCTCCAAGCCTTCAAGATGAATTTGGTATCTTTGATTTTTTCGCCGATGTTGAAGCTCTCTGTAAATAACAATCTTCTTTCATAAACAACAATATTTTTTGACCTTAAAATGGCTAATCAAATCTTTTTCTAACCCGAAAAGAATTCTTCTAGGGTGCTGTATACAACCTCCAAAATCTCGAATTCCTTGGTTCCCCTGGGGGTTTCAACTTCAACTATCATTCCAACTTCCTTGCCTAAAAGAGCCCTGCCAACCGGCGATGTGTAACTAATTAAACCTTTCTCTGGATTAGTCTCGTCTTCCCCAACTAATATGAAAACTTTTTCCTCCCCTTGATCTAGATCGATTACCCTGACGGTTGCGCCAAACTGTATAATTGGACCTTGAGGCTTACTCGGGTCTATAACTTCGAATTTTTGCAACCTCGAGGAAATATAGCTAAGCCTCTCGTCGATTTCTCTTAGTCTTCTTTTTGCGTATATATAGTCGCCATTTTCAGACAAATCGCCGTTAGAACGCGCCCATTCTATTGTCTTAGTAACCTGTACTCGCTCAAAATTCTTTAAACGATTATACTCTTCCAATAAAAGAGAGTAACCATACTTCGTTATTAAAATCTTTTCACTCATTATCGTATGACGGCAAAATTATTTGTTCAAATTTGACCTTAGACACTTTTAGTATACCACAACAAGTCTTACAAAACAAACAAAAAACACACTGGGACATGAAGTAATTGCGGCGTTATCTGTAAGTAATCAAGAACTAATGTCTGTAGGAAAGGAGTTCCACACAATAGTGTTGAGTATAATTTTGCATTTTGAAAAGGCTAAAGAGTTGAATAACTATCGTGCTTACTTTAAAATATTATTATACTTTTAATAAAACGACAACACAAATGGCTAGAAAGCTAATGATCGTCAACAAGAAACGATTGGACTTAAGGGTTGTAGCTTTAATCGTTTTAATTGTTGTTGGTTCGGTGATGGTTGTAAAGTTGTTTTTAACAACCTTCGGTTCGTTTTTCGTTGCTAGAGATGTACGCCAATTTATTCAGGTTCCAGCGCCAAAGTCATTTATTTCAGCCGGAACGGAGCTAAATGAAAATCATTTTGAAATGGTTAGAGTTCCTGTGGATTTTATCAAAGAAGACACCGTAACTGATCCACGAAATTTTAGGGGATTGACGGCCCGAGTTGATCTATTGGCTGGACAGCCTGTAAGATTAAATCAGGTTGAAGCAGCAAAAAAAGCTGCGTCTCTGCTTCAGGAGAAAATACCTCCGGGAATGAGAGCTATGACCCTAAATGTAGATGCAACATCGGCGGTTGAAGGTTGGGTTATCCCAGGTTCGATAGTTGATATTCTTCTCGTAAAACCTGACGGTGTTACTCAGGTAGTTGCTGAAAAGATCAAGGTAATATCTGTCGGCGGGCAACTGGAAACTAAATCCGACGCCCCCACTGTTTCAAAAACTTTGACAGTATTAGTGTCTCAGGAGCAAGCTCTCGCAATAGCTTCCGCGATGCCATTAGGAAAACTTGCTTTCACGCTAAGAGGCGCAGACGACGAGCACTCCTGGAGAATAAAACAGTATGACGCGGAAAAAATAGGCACTAACACAAAAGCAACCTCAAAATTGGAAGGAATAGTCAGGTACAAGGATGACTCAGGTAAAGAAGTTGTTTACACATTGTCGGAAGGCAAACTAATACCCGCTGAAGCGAGGATCGGCAATGATACTCGTCAAAACCAAAACGTCCCAAATCAACTCGACAATTCCAGTTCCAACGAAAAATCAACGCTTGGCTTACAATGAGAAGGATTTTACAGTTTGACGATCAGTCTGAATTGACTCCTGTTCGTGATTTAGCTTTGTTTCACAATAAAGACGTTGCTACCGTCGATACGGGAAATGATTTAAGTCACATTACGGATCAAATTCTTTTCAGGTATTACGATCTAATTCGAAACGGGGAACTGACAGAGGCGGAAATATTAAGTCTAATTGAGGAATTTTCGGAAATTGAAGGGCTTTCTCTTCAGCCGTCAGAGATTGAGCGCATAAAACGAGAAATACTTGAGGAAGAAAGCCCTTTTGGTATCCTGGAGCCTTTGGTGAACAGAGAAGACATTTCGGACATCATTGTTGCAGGATGGGATAAGATCTATGCAATATCAGACAGGAAAATTGTGCCTGTAAGCATACAGTTTCCATCGCATTCAAAGTACAAAACCTTTGTTGACAAGCTTTTGTATCGCGCCGGCACTTTTTGCAACACCAAAAAACCCATTGCAGACGGCGCAATCAAAAATGTTCGTATTAATTGCATTCACGAAAGTTTGTCTCAAGGAGGCCCCTATCTAACCCTCAGAATAAGCAGGTTTTCAAGTGTGTCGCTTAAACAATTAGAGGAAAAGGCTTTAGCGCAGGCTCAAATTTTGGAATATTTAAAGTGCCTGGTGTTAATTCAAAAAACTGTCTTAATAGCGGGGGAAGTGGGCACGGGTAAAACGACTCTTTTAAGAGCGTTGGCTAATTGTATCCCTCATGCGGAAAATATTGTAGTTATAGAAGATACCCCTGAAATTAAGCTAGATCACCCGTACACACGTTATCTTTTAACCCGTGAAGCAAACACAGAGAACATTGGAGAAATCAATCAAAGTCAGTGTGTTTGGGCGGGCATGAGGATGGGAATGAACAGAATAATACTTGGAGAAATACGCGATGCAAAAGCTGCGGAGGCTTTCATAGATGTTTGCGCCTCAGGCCATTCAGGACTCTCGACAATTCACGCCAAAAGCGCTCAGGAAGCTTTGTCTCGATTGTGTCTTTTCCTGTCGCGCGCCCAAAAATTCACCGATGAGCAAACTCATATGCGACAAATTGCACTGGCGGTTGGAGCTGTGGTTCATTTAAACACATGTCCAGTGTCAAGAAAACGGAGGATTTTCGAAGTTCTTGAAGTAAGTCCGGGTTTTGACCAGCCCTATAAAAAAAGGATCATAGCTAAGTATAATTTTAAAGCTAACGGTGACTTCTCTTGGGAATTCCATGGTTCACTTACGCAATACAAGAATGAAATTCTTGACTTGGGATTACATTGTAGTTGGTTGAACAGGTGATCAGTAAATATTTGGGAGTCAGGAGATTCTTTGCGTTGGTAAAGCCAAACGCAAGGGCTGTTTTTGATGAAGATATCTTAAATGTCATTCCACAAAGGTCCCTTCTTTCCAAAATTCTGTACCTTGCAAATCCCAATCTTAAAATCAAACATGCTCTTTTGTTGGCATTTATTCTTGCTTTATCTTTGCTTTTTTTGGATTTTGTTACATGGTCGTTCGTGGTTTTGATTAGCTTGTCAATTGGTTTTCTTCTTTTAATCTACTTGGCACGGGTCGCGCAAAACAGGTTCAGGCAGGAGTTCCCTTTTTTTCTTCTATCCTTAAAGTCGCTTTTGAAAGCAGGTTTGGATTGCGTACAGGCAGTGCGGGTTTCACTTGAGAATTTTCCGGAATCGTCCCTAATATACCGAGAGTTTCAGGATTTTATATCGAATGTTCGCAAATTCGATTTTCAGACTGCGACAATGAAACTAGGGGAAAACATGGAAGTATCGGTGAACTTTTTAGGCTACACTTTGCATATTTTAAGACCTTACAATTCTCTGATCCTTTTCAGAAGCGCGCTTGTTTTGAGCAGTCAGGAAGGAGCAAGTTTAAGCGGATTTCTGGAACGTGTCGTCAGATATTGTAGGATCTCTGAAAATTTTTCCCAAAGAGTAAAGAGCGCTACAGTGATGCAGTTGATATCCGGCTTTGTCATAGCTTTTTTGGCAATTTTGCCGCTTGCTTACAAATTTATGTCGGATAAACAGGCATTCTTCGATCTGGTAACTGACCCGTTTGGTTCAAAAGTTATATTTTTTGGGGGACTTTTAGTGGTAGTAGGCCTAATTGCGTTGAATGTGATATGCAATAAGAAACTATGATTTATGTTCTAGTTGCCGCTACTCTCATAGTTTTTTTGGTGTGGTTTGCCAGAGGGAAAACCATACCTATTGCTCGCGCTCAGTCTCTAATCCAGTTAATTGCCTCCAAGCCTGAAATCAACAATCAGGGTCGTATTAATTTTAGTCTTCAAAATAAAAGTGTTCTTTTATGGATGCTCGCAATCGGCGTTGGCGTATTTTTCATAAACAAAGTTCTTGGTTCAGTCGTTATGATAGTCTTATATTACGTTTACAAAAGGTCGCATAGGGATACGCTTAGGATAGATGACAAATTAATATTTGAAAAGCTTCCGCTTGAACTCGAAAAGATTGTAATGGCTGTCGAATCTGGTAATGATCTGGTTCAAAGTTTAAAAAAAATATCAGACTTAGGCTCCCACACTTCCGAGGTTGGCAAGATCTTTCAGGAGATTCTCGAAAAATTCTCTGGTGGGCTTGACTTTGCTCAGGCTGTTGAGTTGATCAAAAAAAAGTATCCCAATATGAAATTAGCTTTTGTGCTGAACTATTTCAAAATAGCGGTTAAAGAGGGCGGAGAAATCATTGGCCAGCTCAAAGAGCTTTCGGACACGGTTCTTGGTTCCTACGAAAACTACATAGAAAAGGAAGTCAATAAAATGCCGGCCAAGGCCTTAATGCCTTTAATGTTGGTTTTGGCTGGGATGCTTATGATCTACCTCTCTGAACCATTGGTTCAAATATCCAAGCAGCTGCCAAAAATCCAGCAAAGCTTAGATAAAAGATATGATTTTTAAAAAATCCACTCTCGATTTTTTTCGTAAAAGATACAATCTTATTTACCCATCTCTTTTTCTGAACATTTTTGAAGAATCGGCTTTTAAATTAAATAAAAAATGCTCAAAACTTGTCCACGAGTGCGGACTATTTTTACAGGAAAACTATATTGTCACTGTGCCGTCGCATTTTTGTTTGACCGGTCCGGATGACATCGAATTGGAAAGCAGTTTTTGTATTTATGGTTCTCTTGAAGGAAAAAATGTCTGTTTCGGTATCTGCCCTAGCATGTGTAAGCGAAGGGGCTACCTTTTTTTCCTGACACCGGCTGGAGGCTTGATTGAATATTTGTCAAGACAAATATTAATTAATATCTCAAAATGGAATTAGCGCTTTTCGGAGTAACCAGTGTATTGCTTTTGAGCTTGGTCCTTGTTTTGAGAGACCTGGCGATAATTCGCGCTTTGATAATGCAAGGGTCACTGGCAAAGAGCCCTTTAACTCCAATTGCCAAAGAAATCTGCGAAGCCATTAAAGCTTTGGTCGCTGTTCCACGCCTTCTCGGTCCAAGACACAGTAGCATAATCAGTCAATCGATATCCCCTGAGGTGCTAAATGAAGTGGCTCGCGAAGTCAGTGAAACAATCGGCCTAGAATGTCTCTTGTGTTGCTTTGTTTCAGATATTCAATTCGAATACGGTTCAACTAGCAGCAAACTTTCAACCGCTTTTCTGTCTTTCAGAGATTTTTTGTTCGACTCCGAAGAAGACTGCATAGCGTTCCCTTATTCAGGCAGAACGGACTCAATTGCAATGTTCGGCATTCTAAAGGCTCAGGGGTACAATTATATTCACATCGACAAAATATCAAAATCTCCAAAAATTTTTGTCATTTTAGTCAGTTCGGAACCAATAGAGACGAGCGCAATTAATAAAATCATAACCTTTTTGGATAAAGAGCTTGTTTTTAGACAGCAAATATTCGAACTTAGCAAGGATTTAAAAGAGTTACAGGACAAAAGCGTTTTAATGCAACGAAAAATTTTGTCAGTTGCACACGATTTTAAAGGTCCTATTCAAACTCTTAACCTTCTTCTGAGCCAGTTTAAAAGCGAAGAGAAGCAGGAATTGCTTGAACTTGGCAAAATTAGCTTGCAGTTTTTGGATGAGATGGTAGCCAAAAGTGTTGGCGAATTGGAAAGCGCGGAGAGCCCTAACCCGGTTGCTTTAAATCTGTTTTCCGCGTGTCAGGATGTCAGGAGTGTGCTTCTTCCAATATTGAAATTTAAAGACAGAAATCTGTCAATTCAAATGGAAGAATTTAACGTGATTTGCGATCCTTGCGACCTTAAGAGAATTCTCATAAACCTTGTGTCGAATTCCGTAAAATACAGCAAATCGCAAGTCCTTACCATTTCAGCTTGTCGAGACCAAAAGCAGTGCGTTTTAACTCTTGACGATCCTGAAGCTGACATTGATGAGCAAACATTCGCTTTATTTGATCATAGGAAACTTCTTGAATTTAACACGAGCGGCACGGTTTTTCCGGGTGCCCATGGATGGGGTAGGGGTTTAATAAATGTCGCGGTTTTGTGTAAAAGAAACAATCTAGATCTTCAATTTGACAGGTCAAACGGCACGGGCCTTAAAGTCAAGGTTGTTTTTCCTTTAGTAGCTTAGTTTAAATTCAACAATTTCAATGAAGTGCTTTCTAAAAGTAATTTTCCGGACGGAGCCATAAGAGTGACAAATTATGAAGTTGTTTATTGAAGCGGTCAGCAAGCATTTTTTACGTAATTGTGACGCATAAATATTAAAAACTTGCTTGATCAAATGGCCGGACTTCGGGCGAATGGCAAAACGGGCTCCGCTTGCAATTTCACCTATTCTGTATTTCCTGAAAATAACTTCAGGTTGAGTGTTTTTTAAAACTACTCGACTGGCTTTTAGCGCAAGGTTGGTGAAGACAAAACTCAATTCCTTGATTTTGTTGTCGGCGATTGCGATATTGAGCGTAATAAGTCCTAAGCAGTATCGTAACAATCTCTATCAATTTTAATTCTTTTCCGAAGCCTTCCAAGCCTCGAAGAAGGCACATTTTGCCTTGCAATGCACTGTTCAATGAGCGAGTTTAGGTATCCTTGCTCTTCGCCCCTTGAAAATGTCACAGCCATGTCGACGGCTCGCTCTAGCATAAACACCGCCTTTGGAACCTCTTTTTTTGCTGTTTCAAATTCCTCAGTTTGTCTCAGTATGGTTCCTAATCTATCTAGGGCAGTAATAACAAGAACGGCCAAAGCCTCGTTCCGGTCCCTTGCTTTAAGGACTGCTTCCGGAAAGGGTTCTGCCTTTGTGGCTATAATCAAGGCTTGTTCAACCCCGTCAGGCGTGAAAGGTTTGACTAAATAACCGCGAGTTCCTTTGGTCAAAAGCTCAAAAACATCGTCTAGTTTTGGATTAACCGAGGTTGCAATTAGGGTTAGCTTTGGATCAAGTTCAAGAAGTTCAGCGACAAATTGTTCGACAGGCATGCCGAGCTTTTTGCATTCAAAAATCACATGGGTAACTTTTCGTTCCAGAAGTTTTTCTTTTGCCACAAGATGGCTTGGCGCTTCATAAATAGTTTCAAAGGAGAGGTTTCTAAGTATTTGCTTAAGTAACGCCCGCTCCTGCGAATTGCTCTCCACAATCAAAACAGAGATAGCTCTTCTTTCGGCAGGCGTTAAGTTTAGGCCGGACTCATAAATTTTTTTCATTCGTATAGAATATTCGGCAAAGTAAGTTTTTTTTTTAGAATTTTGTTATGGAAAAACAAGAGCTAAGAGAGCAAATAAAAAAAATTTTTCGTTGCCTTTCAGACGCGGAGCTTAACTGCAAGTCAGATCTTATCTGTTTTAATCTTGGTCAATTAATGAGACTTTTGAATGTAACTCGTATATGTACTTACATCCCGTATTTTCGGGAAGAACCCAATATATCCGATTTTTTAAGAAAAACAAGAAAACTGTACAGGATTTGCGTCCCTGTTGAGACCAATAACGGTGTATCTTTGGTTGAGCCTCCTTCAAGGTTATCTGGGGTTCATCCGAGTCAATTGTCAAGCCTAAGACCTTTCAAAGGCTTTAAGCCAACCGAGTGTGCCTTATTGGTTCCTGGTCTAGCCTTTGATGTTTCTTTTGCGAGATTGGGTAGAGGAAAGGGGTGGTACGACCAATTTTTGAAAAATTTCAAAAAAGAAAAGCCAGTTTTCATAGGAGTGGCTTATTCCGATCAAATCGTGGATAAGATTAAAGAAGATGCTTGGGATGTTAGAATGGACATTATCGTGACTGACACAGAGATACTTTTTGATAAATTTAAGGTAACATTGCTTTGAAGTATACTGGACTGGATGAAAAAGTTAATTTCGTTTTTTATGGAGCAGTCGCTCTTTGTTAATCTGCTAATAACTTATCTTGTGGTGCAGGTATTTGTTTTGACGGCATTTCCGGCCTTATATCGCCAACACTTATCGGAGAAAGACCGAATTCTTGCGTCTATTAATTTGTGGGATGTTTTGGCAGAGCTTGATGCTTATAAAAAGTATGACCTGCAATTTAAAGTTCTTAAAAGCCAAAACGAAATATTTTTTGAGTCTTCTCCGGTGGCTGTTCCTTTACACCACACCTCAAAAGAAATCGCAGATTTGATATCACCAGAAAGCGAGTTTTTTTTTGTTGTTTGTGAAGATGATGCGTGTCTCAATAAAAAGTCAATAATTTATTTGTTGCCGACTGGAGAATTTGCGGTCAAATTAACTTCCAACTTGATTGAGCTTAATCATTACTTTTTAAATGCATTTTTTGGAACTTCTTCGGTACTTAATTTTGAGGAATTCGTGGGAACCATTAAAATCATTGTTGCGGTGGCGCATATTATGAGCACTTTTAAGGTATTTGTAATCGAATCAAGTTTAATACTGGGTAGCCAGCTGTTAGGGTCAGCTATTATTTTGCTACTTCTAAGTGTCAGTTTGATCACGTCGACTATGATTGCTTTGACGACTTATTTTTACAAGAAAATTCCGTATCCTAACATATTTACTCTTTCAAATATGATCAATCTTTTAGTTTTTGTCTTTGCATGGCTTGTTGCAGAGATTTTTTCATTTAGGGTCTCCGCGAATTATTTCTACAAAACGGGAATTGTTGCTTTAATTTTGGGAATTGTTTCAGTGATAGCGCATGATGGAAACGGAAAATAAGTCCATAAAAGACTTTTTGAATCAGTTTAATGGAGAAGCGGTAGAGGTAGCCTTTTACGACATTAGTTGCAAAAAATTTGTGTTGGAGCGTGGGCTAGCCAAAGAAACTCAAATTATTAACATACTCGAGCAAAAGATAACGTCCGATAACAAATTCCAGTTTCTTATAGAAACCAGTGGTAACAACGTTTATTTTGTTTTTAAGGCAGCAAGCAGTGTTGTTATTTTAAAAACCTTAAAAATTGCTCTACTGGAAGCGCTAATGATTAACACCGAAATAAGCAGGTTGTTTACACTGGGTACTTTGGTTACAAAAATAAGCCATGAGTTTAACAACATTTTAACTGGATTAAGCGGTCACACAAGTTTTTTATTTGAACTGATCGAAAATACTGACCTCAAAAGATCAGCGGAACTTTTGAAAGAGGGGGTGGAGCGGGCAACCCTTCTTACGAAGGAACTGGTCTCTTACTCGAAACCTGCGACCAGATGGGAAAAAATTCGTATCTCTAGCTTTATTGAGAGACTGAATTTATGGACTAAAATAATAGTTCCTCCTTCAATTAAATTCAGTTTTCACGACCTCACGGGAAACGTTGAGTTTGAAACAGACGTTGTCAAGCTTAATCAGGTGTTTATTAACCTTGTTAAGAACTCTGTGGAAGCGATGGAAGGTAGCGGAGAAATAAAGATAATGAGTACGTTGCGTGAAGGCCAAATTTGTTTTGAAATTTCCGACACTGGAACGGGCATGACAGAAGATGAGATAGAGAACGTTTTCAAGCCCTTTGCAACTACTAAAGAGACCGGGACGGGACTTGGCTGTTTTATCTCGAAGAGCCTTGTTGAAGAAATTGGCGGAACAATCAAAATTATCTCCGAAAAAAACAGAGGGACGACGGTTACGGTTAGCCTGCCCATTAGCAAGATTAAGTCTGTCTCTACTCACTCGATTGTATTTCCCGTTAAATGCAGGGTTCTTCTGGTCGATGACGATGAAAATGTTAGAGAAGTCTTACGAATGGGGTTGCAATATCACGGCTTTGAAGTGATACCGGCATCAAACTACGATGAGGCGATAAACGAAGCAAAAAAATCCGGCTTTGATGTCGCAGTTGTGGATATAATTATGCCGGGCAAAAGTGGGCTTGAAACGGCAATTGATCTTCAGAAGATATTGCCGGACTTGAAGTTTGTGGTAATCTCGGGTTATTCCCCTCCGGAGACAATCGAGGTTTTCAAAAGTATAGGTATAGAGACCTTTTTGAATAAACCTTTTTCAATTGACGAGCTTGTTTATGAGGTAAATAAATTGGTCAAGCCTGAAGATATGTCACTTAAAAATCAGAAAAGTCGGACGTCGTGAGCGATAAACCATCGGTAGTTCTTAAAAACGTCTCAGTTTTTATTGGCCCCAAGCAAGTGTTGCAAGAAATAAATTTATCTTTCGAGCCAAATTTAGTTTATGGGCTAGTGGGCCCATCTGGTGGTGGAAAATCAGTTCTGCTTAAAACTATTTTTGGAATTTTAAGTCCGAGTTCGGGATCGATTCAACTTAACGGTATCCGTAATCTCACTATTCAATTTCAAGAAGGTGGACTTTTTGATTTTTTGACAGTTGCTGACAATCTCGCGGTTCAAATTCTCGGGTTAAAAAAAACCCTTAGGGAACTTTCAGGGAACGAACGAAAGGCTTTTTTTGAAGAGGTTTATTCAGCGGCAGGCTTTTTGAATTTAATTGACTCTTTGTTTAAGTATCCACATGAGTTAAGCGGAGGAATGAAAAAAAGAACTTTGATTGGCAGAGCAATTTTATCCAAGCCAGAGCTTATTGCTTTTGATGATCCCATTGCCGGCCTCGATCCGATAAATTCGCGGATTGTGGTCAATAAGATATTTGAAATAATTAAAACCTCAAGGCCGATAACATTAATCAGTTTTCATAATCTTAGATTTTTCAGGGATTTGGTTGACGTTTTAATATTTATCGATCAAGGCAAAGTCTATGCTTTTGGAAAAATGGATGATGTTTTAAGTGAAACCAGAGTTAGAAATTTTTTTAAATATAGGTTATGACTAAGAGATGGTCAAGAAAATTCCGGCGCCAGTCAAAGAGCCTGATGAAATATCAGTCAGCATCTTACGGTTTAGAAACAAAAGATATTAAAGAAGCCCGGAGAGAATTTTTTAGAGGGATTGGTAAACCCGAAATGACTGAATTTAAACCGGACCCATTTCAGTTGCAAGCAATAGATTCGGTTTTGAACTGCATGGATACCTTGGTAGTCGCTCCGACCGGCTCGGGAAAAACGTATATAGCCATTTCCGTTATTAACATATTTCTGTCTATGGGGATCTCTTGTATTTACACAACGCCGTTAAAAGCCCTGTCAAACACCAAGTACGTCGAATTTCGTGAGCAGTTCAAGAACTATCGTGTTGGAATTCTTACGGGAGACAGAAAAATTGACACTGATGGAGATCTTATTGTAGCGACAACGGAGATATTCAGGAATGAAACTTTGCGACACTCCGCCAGTTGGGGACTGGTTGTAATAGATGAAGCTCACTATTTAAGCGACCCTCAAAGAGGTGTCGTTTGGGAAGAGTCAATAATACTTTGTCCAAAAGACTCAACACTGCTTCTTCTGTCTGCCACAATTGGCAATCCTAATGTTTTCAGGGACTGGATTTCTTTTGCTCGTGAAAAGCCATGTGCCCTGGTCCTTGAAACGCGAAGGCCGGTTGAGTTAAGGTTTGGTGTTTTGGAAAAAGGGGCTGGTATACTGCCTCTTTCGGTTTTTGATAAGTCTAAAAAAAATCCGTGCAAAAGTTAACTGCGGTCGACATCATCGCTCATCTTGAGGGAAACGATTTAGTCCCTGCCATTATTTTTAGAAGCAGCCGAAGGCAATGTGACCTTGATTGTTTTGCGACTGCTCAAGCTGCATACTTTAGGCTTGGTCACAGAAAGGAGGACGCTATCCGACAGCGAGTGAAGCAAATTTGCGAAGAATTCAATTTGCCGTACGATATATTATCGAGTTACAGGTTTACAGAAGTACTTGTTAAGTATGGGGTAGCGCCGCATCACGCAGGTCATTTAAGCTCTTGGAGAATCCTCATAGAAAAGCTTATGTCGGAAGGTTTTTTAAGAGCGATTTTTGCGACCTCAACCGTTTCGGCCGGTGTCGATTTTCCTGCAAGAACGGTTGTAATAACTTCTCTAAAAAAGAAAGGACACTTTGGCGTCAATTACATTACACCTACGGAGCTACATCAAATGTCAGGCAGAGCCGGAAGACGGGGCAAGGACAAGGTGGGGTTTTGTCTTTTTGCGGTAGAGAGCATCCATGATTTGGAGATTTACAAAAAGCTCGTTAATTCTCCACCCGAGCCTCTTGTAAGCTGGTTTTACCCGTCGCCTTCTACAATTTTGTCGACCTTAAAGTATAGAGATATTCAGATTTTACAACAATTGGTTCAAAAAAGTTTCGGCGCTTTCTTAAAAGCCTGTAAAGCGAAAGGCGACAATTCATCCGAAACAATTAAAGCCAAAACCAGCCAACGCTGGGGGCAAAAAAAAACATTAAAGTCATATAAGTTGAAAACCCAGCAAGGAGAATCTGAACTCGAAAGGCTTGCGTTAGTTATTAGGAAACTTGAGGAATTTGGTTTTCTTGCCGAAACATTCCTTACTGAAAAAGGAAAAATAGGCGCGGAAATTAACTCTTCATATGTAGTTGAAATCGTCGAAATTTTATCAAGCGATTTGACTTTAATCGTAGACTCCCCTTTGAGTTTGCTGTCGCTTTTTGGATTTCTTTCGAGTGATTATGACAGAAATCTTTTAAACGGCTACCCACCAGTTCCAAAGCAGGTTTACCCCAAATTAAACATTTTGGTAAAAAGAGTTAATTCAGCTTTCATTGGTTTAAGACCTTTTGTTACTTTTGTTGACAAAAACGCGTCCTATACGGTAAGTCAGTGGGCACAGGCAAAATCGTGGAGCGAGTTTGCGAAAATTCTGGACAAAAAGTCGGTTGCTATCGGGGATGTAGCGCGTCAAATTAGCCAAACCATAGACATCATGAACCAGCTGACCAAACTCGAAAAAATCATGCCGGATATCGCATATTTCGCCGAAGAGTCAAAGAAAATGTTACTGAGACATCCTTTTTCAGAAGTTGTATAAGAAAAATCTCTAAAGAAAAAGTCCTTTTCCCCCGAAATTTTAAAAAATATATGACGCGTGTAGTGATCGCAGATGACCACGACGTCGTTTTGGTTGGATTAACTAGGCTGCTTAAAGAGAACGGTTATGAAATCTTGAAGGTTTTTAGGAATGGTTTTGAGCTATTAAAGGAAATAGATGAGCATCTACCAGATATAATAATTTTGGATTATAAAATGCCCGGCATGAATATTCATCAGGTCAACGAAATCGGAAAAAGATTCAAAACGGTCATCTTAACAGGGGTTTCCGAAACTGACACTCTCAGAAGTCTCGCGGAGTCACGATGCTCGGCGCTTTTGACTAAAGAAGCGGATCAGAGCGAAATACTTTTTTGCCTTAGAACAGTTCTGAACGGGAAAAAATATATAACGCCAGACATTGTCTCAATGCTGTTTGAGCCAAAAAATCAGTCAAATGGAGATCTTCAACGGTTGAGCGAAAGAGAAATTGAAGTTTTAAGGTTAATATCGGAAGGTTACAGCAACAAGCAAATAGCTAAAATGTTAAACATCAGCTCACGAACTGTTGACTCTCACAGGAGCAATATCCTAAAGAAACTGAAAGTTAGAAACAATCAGGATTTGGTCAAGATAGCTTTAAGGCACAAGCTAATTTCATTAAACTAAAATGAGTGGGGCCCCGTAAAGATCAGCAGCAAATAAAAAGGTGTATTCTGGCTTCAGCCCTAAGACTTTTCACCGAAAAGGGATTTTATAAAACTAAAATTCAGGATATAGCCCAAATTTCAGGAATTAGCGTTGGAGTTGTTTACAAGCATTTTAACAGCAAGGAAGAATTGGCTTTTCTTTTGTTTAAGGAGGCGCTCGAGTTGTTTAAGACAGCCCTTAGTGAAGCAACTGCCTCGGCCGAATGTGTAAATGATTTTGTGGTCAAGGTGGTCAAAACTGTTCTCATTTTTTCGGAGAAAAACATCAGGATAAGCAAATATTTGTGGCTTTGCAGGCACGATGAATTCTTAAAAGACGAAATAGTCAGGCCCATGGTTTTGCGGTATGACACTTTTGGCAGAAGATTTGTCGGGTTCATAAACAGCGCACGAAAAAATGGCTCGATAAAAAATTATTCCGCAGACATAATCTGGACGCTCATATTTGGTTCTACTTTATCCTACGTTAGAGATTGGCTCGATGGGATCTCGAAAAGACCCCCGAGTCAGGTGGCAGATTTTTTGGCAAAAGCAATTTGGTCAGCGCTTCAAGGCGGTGATATTTCCAGCGAGCGAAATTCGGGTTGTTCAAGAAATGATGAAAAAAAAGCTTCAAAAACTTCGTAAATCTGCGGATTCTTATTTATGCACAAAGCCTTCACCCGAGCTTTGTCTATAAAATCTTTGAGAAGGTCTACGCTTTTATGCAGACTTCCGGACTTAACGATATCTTTTATGTAAACGGGAATTTTTTCCGGCGAAAAGTCGTTTATGTAATCAAGGGCAAGCGACGATCCAGACTTTATCCAGAAGAAAATTGGAACGGTCAGTTTTCTCTCCCTTAAATCGGTTCCAACGGCTTTGCCGGTTTTGTTTTGATCACCAATGATGTCAAAAATATCGTCAAGCGCCTGAAATGCCTGACCGCACAAGCAACCAAAATCTTTTGTCAAATCTATCAGATGAGGTTCGTCACCATTCATAAAACTTGCACATTCACCACACAATCCAAAAAGAGATGCTGTTTTCAAATGCGCAATTTCCAAAATTTCTTCCAGAGTTGAATTTAAGTCAATATAGAGTTCATTCATCTCACCTTCGATCAGTCTTACCGCAGTTTCTTCTGTTGCGCTACGAACATAAAAAGGAAGCTTTGAGCATAAACCAAAGGCTTTGGTCAACAGATAATCACCACAAAGAAGAGCCTGAGAATTTCCAAATTTTTTGTTGGCGCTTGGCTGGCCGCGCCTGACTTCGGCCGAGTCAATAATGTCGTCATGAACAAGGGTAGATGAGTGCATTAACTCGATAACCATAGCCATTTTGAAGACTTTCTCAGGTATACTAATATTCCCCCTAAGCATGTAAGTTAGAAAAAGGAAAATAGGTCTAACTCTTTTGCCGGAGACCTTCAAAACGTAATTGACAATTTCTGCCAAATAAGGGGAACTTACACTTGAAAAAGCCAAAATTTCACTATTAAGTCTTTTAACACAATTTTTAATCTCATTCGGGACAAGTTTGAAAAACTTCTCAAAATCCATGGTCTACTGATTTTAACAAAGCAGATTGAACTGTGTCTAAGCAGTGGTTGGTTTTCTGTAGAAAACCCGTTCAACACGCACCACTCCTTTTGTTTCAAGAAGTTTTCTTCTGGCTCTTTCTAATTCGCTGACGTCTTTAACCTGAATGTCAAACAGTATTGTTGCTGTGTCGTCCGGAAATGTTTGAGCTGATGCGCTGGCTATATTGATGCCCAGCTCTGAAAGAGTTAAACAAAGTTTCGATAACATACCTATTTCGTTTTTACAGTAGATTTCAAGCGATATTGTTCTCAGAGCATCCGAACCACTCGAGTCCCATTCTACCGGCACAAATCTGAGCGGATCAAGATGATGTATTTCGGGGCATTTCACGGAATGAATAGTAAGTCCTTTGCCTTTGGTGATGTAGCCAACTATCCGATCTCCGGGCAGTGGCTGACAACATTTGGCAAAACGAAAGAATACGTCTGAGTAACCGCTTACCTTTATGCCGGTTCTGTTTGATGACTTTGCCGCAGACTGGAACAGTTGATTTATTAATCCTTTTTGCTGATCAAGTTCTTCAAACCCGTTAAAGTGTTCCGGAATTAGAGCCAGAAGGATCCTCTGAACTGCTATTTTCCCGTAATACAGGTTCGCATATAACTCATCTATTGATTTGAAACCACATTCTTCAACCAGCGCTTTAAACTTCGCAGACTTTTCGAGTTTTTTTAAGGATAAGCCTTTTTTTGAAAGCTCTTTGACTAGTAGCTCTTTGCCCGCTTGGCAAGCAAATGCGCGTTTCTCCTGTCTCAGAAATTGCTTGATTCTGTTTTTAGCTTTCGAAGTTACAACAATTTTCAACCAATCTTTGCTGGGTTTATGTTCTTTCTGGGTCATTATCTCAATAACGTCACCATTCTTAAGTTTGTAGCCAAGCGGAACAATGGTGCCGTTTACTCTGGCTCCAACCGTTGCGTGACCAATTTCGGTGTGAACAGCGTAAGCAAAATCCAATGGGGTAGCTCCTCGTGGAAGCCTAAATAAATCTCCCTTCGGGCTGAACACGTAAATCTCGCTCTGAAATAATTCGCTTTTTACGGACTGCAGAAATTCTTCAGGGTTGGATATGTATTTTTGAGTTTCAACGAGATCTCGCACCCATGAAAGGTCGAATTCAAATGGCACACTGTCTTTGTAACGCCAGTGAGCAGCTACGCCTTGTTCCGCCACTTGATGCATTTCAGGTGTTCGTATCTGAATTTCAACCCTTTGACCTGAAGATGTTACCACAGTGGTATGCAAGCTCTGGTACATGTTCGGCTTGGGCATCGCTATATAATCTTTTATCCTTCCCGGGACCAACTGATATTTTGAATGTATGATTCCGAGAGCTTCGTAACACGAAATAACAGTTGGGACTATAACTCTGAAACCTAATATGTCTAATATTTGCTCGAATGAGCAATTATAACGAACCATTTTAGCGTATACGCTGGCTATATTCTTTAATCTGTAGGATATTTTTGCGGATATACCACTGTCTTCCAGCAAACGTTGCAACTCATCTGAAAAGTCTTTCGCAAAAACTTTTATATCCAAAGCAAGTTTGTCGATTTTTTCTTTTATTGACCAGTAATCATTCGGTTTGAGTTCTCTTAAAGCATAGTCTTCAAGGAGCGCCTTTAATCTGTAGAGCCCCAACCTGTTGGCTAGCGGGGCATAAATTTCCTGAGTTTCTTCAGCGACCCGTTTCCTTTTCGGTTCAGGAAGAGAGTCTAGCGTCATCATATTATGAAGCCTGTCGCAGAGTTTAACTAAAATGACCCTTATATCGGTTGACATTGCCAAAAGAAGTTTTCGAAAGTTTTCCGCTTGTTTTTCCTCTCTTGTCGCCATAGAGATTTTCGAAAGTTTTGTTACTCCTTCAACCAAAAGAGCTATTTCATTGCCGAATTCGGCCCGTAACTTATCCAAGGTATAACTAGTGTCCTCTAAAGTGTCGTGAAGCAACGCGGCACAAACTGAAGTAAAATCGAACTTGAACTCCGAGCACAAAATAGCAACTTTTATTACATGGTTTACAAAAGGTTCTCCGCTTAATCTTAACTGGGTTCCATGAAGCTCTACAGCCTTATTGTAGGCCTTATTTAACAAGTCACCGTCAAAATTCGGGTAATTTTGGGCAATTTCCCTTAAGAGTACGGAATATGGTATGATTTCGAGACTTTTTTCACAGAAGAAATCTTCATTCACTCTCTATCTAGCGTAAAATGATTAGCTATTTTTATTATATCACAGAGGCCTCAACAAAACGATTTAACTTGATATCTAGTGAATTTTCTTGGTATACTTACCGGTTCATGGCCCGAATAACGATTGAAGATTGCCTTAAGCATATTGATAACAGGTTTCTTGTAACAATTGTTGCTATTTTGAGAGCCAGACAAATTCTGTCAGGTGCGACACCTGTTCTTGAAGAAGCGAAGAAAAGAGGACCTGTTTTGGCAGCCCTTTTAGAGATAGAAAACGGTCTTATCACGCCTACAAAGCAAAAACCGCAGGAAGCAGATGGCAAGGCTGTATCGCGCGTTTTAGAAAGTGTATTTAAAAGAGGATAGTAGCGGTTTTTCCAGGGCAGGCTTACAGGGCCAGTGAGAATAAAAATAGGGGGGTTCACCAAACTGAGAATCACCTTATCCAGAGCCCATACAGTTAAGCGGGCGACTATGTAAAGACAATTTTCTGGGCTCTTAAAAGTAACAATTTCTCAGCCACGTACACGATCTAAGAACTTTTTAGTCTTCTATTTTATTACTTTGTTGACCTTGCAGCCTAAATAACTTTGATTTTGAACTAAAAGTATAAGAGAGAATTTTGCTATGTTGATTTACCACATCTATCTTTTTTAGCCTGAAACGATTTTGAAAACCCTCAGTGAAGCTTGTTCGACTGACTGCAGTCTGAACAATTAGGTTTAAAGTAGCTTCTACAGGTTTAAAGTTTGTCATCGGGGGCAAAAATCGCCGTATTTCATAAATACAGTCTTAAGTTATGTTTTCAAAAACGAAACATGTGTTGAAGTTATGCCGGCTGGGTAAGGTTGTCGGCGAAATCAACCGTTTAACTGTGGAAGATTACATTCTCATTCATGTTTTTAAACTAAAACTTGAAGTTGCTTGTTAATAATATACCAGTTAGGAATACTGTGCCTTGACCATTTATTGTAAAGGTCTAGGTAAACACCGTTACAGACTTTGAGTAATCCAAGGGCATAGACCTGTTGACATGTAGCACTTTCATCAATTTACTGTTCACACTCTCTATCACATTCGTAGTTGTAATAAGCCTTCTAAGTTCAAACGGATACTTTAAAAAGGATGTTATACACCGAAAATCCTTCTCCCACATTCT
>JANWWW010000027.1 GCA_025055295.1 Deltaproteobacteria bacterium
AACTTTCGCGCTCCCGCTGCTAGTTTACTTGCCGAAACGAAAATTAACTTCATGCTATTTCAATTATTTGCCGCATGAATAATATCGCCCCCTAGATATCAAACAATCTATCTAATCGTCTAAACTCAAGAGCTTCCTCTGCCTCCGCTTCTTCTGGATAATCTTTGCCCTTAATAAAAGACAGCGTCCAAGCTAGTCTTAAGGCTTTTATTATTGATCTCATCGAGAGTTTTTTCTTTTTAAGGTATTCAAATCCCCTAGTTTTTTTTGAAAAGTCTAAAATTTTTTGTGACTCTAGTTCACCGCACAGTTTGCCCAGTTTCGTAATTTGCAGTTTTTGTATCGATTGACATTGACGGATTTTGTGTATAATTTCTTTTTTCTCGTCCGCAAAGCGGTCTTCTGATATTCCAGAGTCGTCAAGAAAAAGTTGAATATCGATCCGGTCTATAAAAGGTCCTGAGAATTTCGAAAGGTATTTTTTTATTTCGCTTATGCCGCATCTGCACCCGCGCAATCTGCTTCCAAAATAACCACAAGGGCACGGATTGGATGCGCAAATAAGCAAAAAGTTGGCAGGAAGCGTGTGGGAATAATTCGCTCGGGATACGACAATTTGCTTAGTCTCCATCGGAACCCTTAAAGCGTCTAATACGGATCTATTGAACTCACCAAGCTCATCCAGAAAAAGAATTCCATTGTTGGCTAATGTTATCTCTCCCGGCCTTCCTTTGACTCCTCCGCCAACCAACGCAGGTTTTGTTATTGAATGATGAGGTGCCCTGAAAGGCCTTTTGCCTTCCAAGATACCATCTGGATTCTCTCCGGCCAACAAAAAATATAGATAACCCTGCAGTATGTCCCTGCCATTTAAAGGGGGAAGAAGTCTTGAGATTACAAACGCTGTGTGTGTTTTGCCTTGTCCCGGAGGACCCACTAAAAGTATTGAATGATGTCCGGTGACCCCAAGAAGGATCGCCTTTAGAGCGCGCAGACTAATGCTTTCAAGCTCATCCAACGAAGGAGGATCAGCGCTTTGTCTCCGGCTAGTGTTTTCGATATTTATATAGGTTGGCTCCTTGGTTAAATCCGTCACATGACCTACAAACCATACCTTAATTGACACTGGCAAATCCTCAAGGGCTGAACGAGAGTCCATAGGTAGTATAAAAGTGTCAAAGCCAGATAAAATGGAACCAATTACATTTTGAATAATTCGCCCAGATTTTTTAACGGTCCCGTCAAGCCCTAGTTCGCCAAAACAAAGTGGGATCGACTGGTTTATGGAGCTTTTGAAAACGGACAGGTCTGGCTTTCCAAGAGAACTTAGAATGGCGGAAAATATTGGAAGATCAAGATCTGTTCCCTCTTTTTTTAAATCGCTTGGACTCAAATTTACGATAATGTCTCCGGTTAATTTTATTCCTAGAGTTCCGAAGGCACCTAAAATTCTTTCGCGCGACTCCTTGACTGCTGTATCCGGAAGACCCACGATTGACATTTTTAAAGCGTGAGAATGCGTAACTTTTACCTCAACATCAATAGGGTAAAAGACAGACCCTGAGACGATCCCCGATAGTGTTTGACTTCTCACCTCCCCCTGTTATCGGCCACGATGGGAAAAAGTTTCCTAATTCCCAAAGGTCCGTAAAATGCATTTGTTGTTGCAACGGCATGATTTACGCTCATCCTGAGACCAGCTTTCAGCTCGTTCCTCCGGAAGAAAAACTTGAGATACTCGCTGAGAGTCAGGGAAGTGGTCTGGTCTTTCTCGGATTGTGTTTGTTTTTTTTTATAGTTACTGCTATCGGATACCAATTTCCTTGGTTAATTCTAAGTGGTTTTCTTCTAGCGCCAGTCATTTATAAAAGCGCGTCTAACAAAGCTTGGAATAAACTTAAAGCGGAAAAAATGCTGTATTATCTTGGAGCGAGATCTGCTTGTAGACGTTTTGCTTTTAGTTTGGGAGCGGTCGACCTTGAACCAAAAATCCTCTTTAGGGGCTACCTCACAGAGACTTACGACCCATGGCATGAAGAACCGATAACAAGCCCTGTCTGGGTCGCCCTTTTTAATGACTGTGTCATCGCAATTCAGGAAAAAAAAGGTGGGGCTGTGCTAAGGTTTGGATCAATTCTGGGGCCAAAATTAAAGGTCTCGCGCGAAGATGGTAAAGTGGTGATGAAAAAAGATATTTATATGCAAGATCGATTTACTTACACAATCACCTCAGATTACCCTGTAGCGCTGACAGCTTTTGGAGATATGTTATACTCTTTCCAAAAAAGATTTGAAATTAGCTTTGGTGATAAAAAAGATTTAACAGATAAAAACTCTGAAGACTAGTAGTTATAATTAAACTTACTTGTTTCTAATTCACTACTTAAGGAGTGGTACACTCTTGAAGCAAACAAAAAAAGCTCGCCCCGGGATATAGAGTCTTTTTCCGCTAAATTAAAACTGGTGTCGGCTTGATAATAAAGACTCGTTTTAACCGTTGGACTTGCGTGTGGAAGCAGCATCATTAAATGCTCTCCAAGTAATAAAAAGTCAGTTCTTGTGGGTTTTTCCAGGATACTATTTAAGATATCAATAACTTTGCCGACCTGTTTCTTTTTTTCAAATTCAGAAGCTGAATATGCCCTGTTGAAGCGCTCCTTGGATATACTCAAAATTTCTTCAACACTTTTTGTCTCACCTCGGGGCTGACATCCTAAAACCAATACTATTACCGCAGTAATAAGAGATGTCCGTAATAACATTTTTTGAATTATAGATTATCAAGTAAGAAATTAGAATTACGAAACCGACAGTATCTCAAAACCGTTACTTGTTACTAAAACAGTGTGTTCCCACTGAGCGGACAGAGAACCATCGATCGTTCTCGCTGTCCAACCATCGTCGTCAAATTTGCTCTTCCAGTGACCCGCGTTTATCATGGGCTCAACAGTGATCACCATTCCTGCTTTCAATTTAACCCCGGTCTTTCCGGTGTTGAAGTGAAAAACTTGAGGTGGCTCATGAAAAGAAAGTCCTGTTCCGTGCCCTGTAAACTCCCTGACAATTTGAAAATTAGTCTCAGTTTTTCGAACATAATTCTCTATTGCTATTCCTATGTCATTTACATAAGCGCCATCCTTGATAGCCCTTATACCCTCGTACATTGCCATTTCAGTTACTTCTATCAGTTTATGCGCGACCGGTGACAAATTTTCTATCCCGCCAACACAAAACATTCTGCTTGTGTCGCCGTAAAAACCGTCTAATATTACAGTGACATCAATGTTCAAAATATCCCCCTTTTTGAGTACAACATCCTTGCTAGGAATACCGTGACATATGACATCGTTGACGGAGATACATGTCGAGCGAGGATAGCCCTTGTAATTTAATGGAGCAGGGGTCGCTCTATTTTTTACTATAAAATCATGTAAAAATGTATCCAATTCCTCAGTCGTAATTCCCTCTCGAATCATGAATGTAACCTCGTCTAGCGCTCTTGACGCCAGACGACAGGCCTTCCGGATGTTCTCTATCTGGTGCTTACTTTTGATTACTGGCTTCATTTTGCTCTAAACCCGTTAGAAGCAGTTCTGCTTCAACCGACGTAAGAGGGAGAATAGTTAATCTCTTCTGCCTTTGGAAGAAATGATTGTTCTTTAATGCGAAATTAATCATGTCGCTCGGAATCGCAAGTTTTTTTACGAACTCAATTTGCACCGTATACCACCGAGGATTTTTGGGATTTGACCCTGGGTCATAATACCTGCTCGTACGATCAAATTGGCTCGGATCAGGATAGCTCTCTTTTACAACGCGCCCTAGCGAGTATATTCCTGGATTTTTTGATTTTGAGTGATACAAAAAAACTAAGTCACCAATCCTCATTTTACGAATAAAATTTCTCGCCTGATAGTTTCGTATTCCTTCCCATTCGCATATTCTTTCTTTTTCAAAGTCGGATGAAGAGTATTCATCGACATCGGTTTTAATTAACCAGCAGTTGTGCTCTGTAACTGACATTTTTTGATAGAATTATAGACCAAACTCTGTTTATGGGATATCTTGGCGGTCGGGTTGCTATTTCAAAAGATATGATTGAAAACCGCAAGAGGTACCTCGAACGAGCCGCACTTTTATCAACGCTTTTGTCTCAGTCTCTCACCACTTCCCAGGCTTCAATTGAAAGGCTTAAGGCTTTGCGAAAACTTCCGGTTGAAGAGAGGCTTGCATTGGTTCTTGATAGAGCGCTTTTGGAGCTAAGCCCTTTAGCTGGTTATAACGTTTATGATACAAAACCCGGCGCAAACATTCGATGTGTCATAGGGTTGATTGGACAAAATCCCGTAATGGTTATTGCCAATGACCCCTCTGTAAAGGGTGGTACTTACTACCCTCTGACCATAAAAAAACACTTGAGAGCTCAGGAAATTGCTGAGACACTAAATTTGCCTTGCCTATATTTGGTTGATTCTGGAGGTGCTTACTTGCCCATGCAAGAGGAGGTCTTCCCTGACAAGTTTCACTTTGGAAGACTTTTTTTTAATCAGTGTCGAATGTCAGCTAAAGGGAACATTCAAATTAGCGTTACCCTGGGTAGCGCCACTGCAGGCGGGGCGTATATACCAGCATTAAGCGATATCTCAATAATTGTGCAAAATACCGGTCACATTTTTCTAGGGGGCCCTCCGCTTGTAAAAGCCGCCACTGGCTTGAACGTTACCGCGGAAGAGCTTGGAGGCGCAAAAGTGCATACTGATATCTCAGGCGTTGCGGATATTCGTGTTGAAAATGAGGAAAAGGGTTTTGAGTTAGTAAAAAAACTTGTTGGAAATTTAAAGCCGAAGTCCGCAAACTTTGAGTTAAACCAAGCGAAAAGCGTTCCCCCAAGGTATGATCCTTTGGAAATCCCTTATTTTTTGAGCGAAAATACAAATTACGGGCGCGAAATACTGGGACGACTTTTAGATGATTCCTATCTTGATGAATTTAAACCTACCTTTGGCGAAACAATAATTTGCGGGTTCGGCAGAATTTGTGGTTTTCTTGTAGGGATTTTGATGAATGATGGGATTCTTTACTCGGAATCAGCTATAAAATCAACCCACTTTATACAGCTATGCAACAAACTGAGGATTCCAATAATCTTTCTGCAGAACATAGTTGGTTTCATGGTTGGAACAGAATATGAACACAAAGGTATTGCCAAAGACGGAGCAAAAATGGTTTCAGCGGTTGCAAACTCTGTAGTGCCAAAAATTACTGTCATAATTGGGGCATCCTATGGAGCTGGGAATTACGGAATGTGTGGAAGGGCTTTTGACCCTGTGTTTTTGTTTGCTTGGCCTAACTCGAGAATTGGTGTCATGGGGGGCAAACAGGCTGGTATTGTTCTTTCTCTTGTTGGGTCTCAAAAGGATGATATTGAATCGTTTAAAAAATCAATTGAAGAAGAATATGATAAAAAAACCTCTGCTTTTTACGGCACAGCTCGACTTTGGGATGACGGTTTGATACTGGCTGAACAAACGAGAGAAGTTTTAAAGAATTGCTTGAGCTTACTCGAGGGTTTCGAAATAAGGGAGGATTTTAAACCCACGTACCGATTTTGACTTTATGGAGCGTGTACTAATAGCAAACAGAGGAGAAATTGCGTCAAGGCTGTCACGGACTTTAAAAAAAATGGGTTTCTACACTGTTGGATTAGCGACAAACTGGGACATTAATTTGCCATATGTTCATGATTTAGATGCGATTAAGTATGTTGCTACAGATAACGTATCGGAAGTTTTTCTAAACCCTTCTTTTTTAGTGGGGACGGCGGGCGAATTTTCGTGTAAATATATACACCCCGGATATGGATTTTTAGCGGAAAACTTTGAGTTCTTCGAAGCTTGTGGCTCTGGGGGAATTACTGTGATAGGACCGCCGAAGGAAGCCGTCCGTGATCTAGGATCTAAGCTTAAGCTAAAAGAAGTATGCGAAAAGTTGCAGGTCCCTACTCTGAAAGAGATTTCTGTAGAGAAAGATAACTTGGCAGGACTCCTACCGGTTATCATAAAAGGCTCAGACACTGGCGGAGGCAGAGGCATGAGAATAGTAAAAAGCCTAAGTGAACTGGAAACACTCCTCGAGTCTGCTCAGCAGGAAGTTAAGTCATTTGGCGGGGGCAGGGTTTTTTGTGAACCGTACCTTGAGAATGTCAAACACATCGAGATTCAAGTCATAGTTGATAAAAGAGGAAATGTTACGGCACTTTTTGAAAGAGATTGCTCAGTTCAGCGAAATTTTCAAAAAGTTGTTGAGGAAACTCCGTGTCCCACTTTAAGCGAAAGTCTCAGAAATTCTCTCAGGGAGTGCGCCATTCGAATTGCTTCGTCGCTTAAACATCATTCAATATACACGTATGAATTTCTTGTTCAGGGTGACAATTTTTATTTATCTGAAATTAACACACGATTGCAGGTTGAGCATACAGTAACAGAGGAACTTTATATGATTGATTTGGTTGAGATACAAACTCTCATATCTGTTTGCCCGGAGTATGTGGTAGACACAACTTTTGATAGAGTTCGAGAGTCGTCGATACAATTGAGGCTTTATGCCGAGGACACAAGCTCCTTTAAACCATCGAGTGGTTACGTTCAGGAACTTGAGTTTAACGTAATGCCGTCGAGATTGGAACTTACATACAAAGGGGGCAATTTTGTTTCCCCTTTCTATGATCCTATGATCGCTAAAATCATAGAGACGGGCTCTTCGAGAGGCGAATGTGTGAAAAACTTAAAAGATGTCCTTGAAAATGTAACAGTGTCAGGCATAGAAACAAACTTAGAATTTCTATTGTGGGTTCTAAATAATCAAAGCTTTTTAAACGGGGATTACACAACGTCATTACCAAGCAGTTTTAGGACCATCAAAAAAAACAAGCAGAAGGATACAGGCACCCTACCCTATGAAGAAAAAAACGAGATGCCGGAACATGTTTCTCCAGTTCTTGGTTGTGTGTCTCGAATTCAGAAGAAAGACGGAACCGTGCAAAAGGGGGAACCTGTGCTTTTCATAGAATCGATGAAGATTCTTCACCCGGTCTTTGCCAATAAAGCAGGAACAATTGAATTATTGGTCAATGAAGGAGATGTAGTAAAAAAAGGGCAATTACTTTTTCGTGTAACTTGAACAGGTATTTTTCTTCAATTGAAAAAATTGTCATTTATTCTCTGAGCAAATTTTCGGATAGGTTTTTGAACTTTTCTCCTAAAAAACTTTCTTGGTTAATGTACCCTGTGAAGTGGTTTTTTGTGAACGAGGGTAAAGACCCGATAAGCGCTATTTTAAACACTTTTCGATTTCCGGTTTGTTTGGATGTTCTTGGAGAAAGTAGTTTATCGGTTGATTACTCCCGGTGGTATCTTGATCAGAATGTTGAGTTCCTTGAGGTGCTCCCATCGAAAACGGGGGATTTCCAATTGGCTCTTAAGCCTAGCGCTTTTGTGGATTTTCTTGAGGAAGCTCAAGTGGAACAACGCTTTCTAAAACTCATACATTTAAGTCGGCAAAAACAAGTTCCGGTTATTTTCGACGCTGAAATCCGTGAAGTTAACGAAAAATTCTGGCCGATACTATGTTGGCTTGCTAAAAATAAGTACAATGTGGGATGCGCATTGCAGTGTTATTGGACTGACGCCAAAGATTTTGCAACTCAAATAATTAATCTAAACCCAAGCGAATTTGAAATAAGACTCGTAAAGGGTGCTTATTATAAGCGTGAACTAGAGAAATACCCCAACAAAGTCTGTGCCAGTATCAGCGAAACTACGAGACAACTTATAGATATCTCAAACTTTGTCGCTCAGAATACAAAAATAAAAGTTGCGGTTGGAACGCATGATTTAGACGTCATAAAAAAATTAATGCTTTCGGACATTTCGAGAAAAATAGAATTTCAGGTTCTTTATGGAGTTGGTAACGGTTTTGCGCGATACTTAAAGGATCTGGGATTCCAAGTGAGACTTTACACACCGTTTTCGATGGGTCGCTTTGATCCAACGCCATACTTAATAAGAAGAGCGCAAGAGAACACTAATCCTTTTGGCTTTGTGAGAAAGCTTTTACACGAGCTTGTTTAATTTTTCACTTTTATTCGCTTGGTTACTGATGCCGATTGGCCGAGGTGTGTTTAAAGATTACGTGTGAATAAAAAAGGCTTTTCATAAATCCCAACCATGTTTTAAAGTGTCATATACACCTTAATTACTAACTATTTCACTCTGAAATATTTGCTAGCCTCTTATCTTAGTCCTTAAGAAGGATTTGAAAATTTTTTTGTTTTCATCTATTCACTGAAACAGTGAAAAATAGGACTGTTTTCCTTGAAAAAATGTTTCTTGCTTTATAATTTAAAACATACTATTTTTGAAATTAGATTTGTTAGTTTTTCATCTTATTGTAATGAGACCATGTTAGATAAAAACTTAGTGGGGAGAAGTGGGGGGGATGGTTTAATTGGATGGAGTGAAAGCGATCTTGATAGGTTCAATGAAGTTTTTAGCCAAGCTTTGAACATAGTTAAAGAAAGACTAAAGTCAAGGATTGAGATTGAAGGTGTAATTTCTGAAAAAACTCATTCATTTGCATTTGACGTGTCTTCTTCAAAGATAAGAGTAATTATTCCTGCATCATGCTTAGCTTCTGTTTTGGTTCGTTCAAATGGATTTGCTGAGCTGGAAAACGATTTAAAAAAAGCTTTTATTCAGTTTCTTTTTGGTGAAATAAAAAAAAATAACAGTTGGCCCCTGATTGCCCATGCATTCGGATGTTGTGACTGTCTACATTCTAAGAGCCCGATAGACCGGTTTTTGAAAGTGTGTGAGGATTTAGGCTTTTATATACCTCGGGACGTAGTTGAAGCCCAAAACGAGTTGCCAAGTAATGCGGTCTACCGGTTTGAAAGGCTGGAAATTTGGCTAGGTAGTCGCTTAGTTATTGTTGATTTTGGTGCTGAAGTCAACTTGAGTTGGGATATAGTTCATGAGGACATGCTTATCTCAAAATATACATTTGAAACGATTTCTTTATTTCGGTTGAGAAAGGCTTTTCTTTGGCTATTGAGCTATGTAAGAGGAAGTAGATTGTTGGGTGAACATGAAAAACTGCCAGGGGAAATTGGCTTTCTGTTTGCCAACAGTTACCTCTATGATATTGACAATCTTAATCTATCAATACTTACGCGAAGATACCTTGAAGCTCTCTGTCAACTTGTTCTAGCGGTTTATAAACAGAACCCTTCCAGTCTTTCAGATTACTTGAATAGATTTGTCTACTTCTTTTGTTGTCATCCCTTCAGAGACGAATTTTTCTTCAGGTCGCTTATGGGTGGAAGGTTTGGCCATGTTGATTGCTTTTATGCTGCACTTAGCACATACATTGCTTGGTTAACAATGTATGTAGGACCTGTTGCTTATTTCGAATTTGATGATGATAACTTAATATCTAATCGGCAGGAGCTGCTTGAATTTGCTTCAGAGTGTTATGAAAATTTTTATGATTATGTTTTCATACCATCCGCGTCAGGAAGAAGATCCAGCCATGCTTTGAAAGAAGCAACGGAAGCATTATCGGGAATTATCGCCACCTGAGATCTTTGCTTGTATTTCACAAATTTTGCCAAAAACTTTGCGAGTGTCTCAGTGTGTTCAGACTACTTTGTTTTGACAAGCTGGAAAAAATACTAAAAAAACCGAACTATTAAGAGTTGTTTCGTAAACTAACTAGTCGAAATTAGACAGAAGCATACAGGGGAAATACATAAAAGCCATGTGAATATTTGACAGCAAAACAAATTCTCCACGTCTATCTTGTTAAAGTGTTTTTAGCTTGTTGTATGCCCTAGGGGAGAGTCGAACTCCCACGCCCTTTGGGGCACATGAACCTGAATCATGCCTGTCTGCCAATTCCAGCACTAGGGCATCATGGTAAATTTTAGTTTTTTCAAAGGTTGGTTATCAAATTTTAGTTACCTAATCGGCCCTAAAAATATTATTATATATTTTGAATGAGCAAACACCTAAAGAAAAATCGATATGACAACAAGAATAGTTTGTCGGGTGAGGCGGGGGATTTTTTATCGGATGAATCGCTTCCGGTGATTCACAAATTAATACTTTCAAAACTTTTTTTGGAGAATAGGGAATTAAACGAAAAAGTCTATCCGAAGTTACTGAAAGAAATCTCAGTTGTTCAATCGGAAGCAAAATTAAAAGGGTTTATTGGTTGGGAAAAACACAGAAATATTTAATCAACCACCCCTTTTTTATAATCTTAAAAATATATAGTGCAGTTTAAAAATGTCTTTCTAATTGCATTCATTTCAGTCCTCGGCGTTCTACTCGTTGCTCCCGTTCCTCCAACGATACTAGACATTATGATCGTGTTTAATTTTTCATGTTCTATTTTTATTTTGCTATCATGCTTATTTTCTATACAGCTAAGAAATTTTTTAATATATCCAACTCTATTATTGCTTTTGACACTGTTAAGGATAGCTACGAATGTTGCAACGACTAGAATGATCTTAACCAATGCTTATGCGGGAGACATCATTAATGCATTTGGAAGGCTGTTAATTAAAGGAGATTTAGTAGTTGGTTTAATAATTTTTAGCTTGATATCTTTAATTTCGTTGATAGTTATTTCGAGGGGTGCCTTGCGAATATCAGAGGTTGCGGCACGTTTTACGTTGGAAGCCATGCCTGCTCGTCAAGCTTCTATTGAGCAGGAGTATCGATCTGGTTTAGTCAGCTTCAGTGACGCGCAAAAACTAAGAGATGACCTGAAAAAGGAAAGCATGTTGTATGGCTCAATGGAAGGAGCCATGAAATTTATTCAAGGTGATGCGATAATAAGCATCGTCGCGGTAGTAGTAAATCTCGCGGGAGGAATTTATGTAGGTTTAAGGCAAAAATTAACCTTTGATCAATCATTGCAAAAATACGCAGTTTTGAGTGTTGGAGATGGCTTGGTCGCGCAAATTCCTGCATTATTTTTAGCAATATCAGCTGGCATAATTGTTTCTCGAGTAAGCTCTGTTGCGTATGAAAATGTTTTTAATTTGGTTAAAATCAATTTTGGTAACAAATTCGAGACACTTTTGGCGACCTCAATCATACTTTTTGCGTTAGGCCTTGTTCCGGGCATACCATTTTGGCCCTTTTTCATTTTCTCATGTGTTTTCCTTATTCTGGGAGTAAAGTCCTATCGTTCCAATCAGTACGATGTTCAGGTTAGTGATACAGCTAAATTTAGTCAGGGTCAGTGTAGGCTGTTTATTTCAAAAGAACACGTAAGCGACATTGGAAGCATTGTGCGGTTCTCAAATGATTTAAGATCGACTTTGTCAAAAGCCTTCGGTGTGCCAATTCCGGAAATCGAAATTACGTCGATTGATGAACGTACGTCCTCTTTGGTAGCCAGCAACAAGTCCTTTAAGCTTGACACATTTTCATCTTCTAAGATACTGATAAATGTTCCTGATTTTTATCGTGAATTTTTAAAGGAAAAAGACGCAAACAGCTTTAAAATACCTTTCAGCGGGTTAAACGGTTTGCTAATCGCTAAAACTTTGAAAAATCTAAGTTTCGTAAATTCCTTAAGACTACAATCATTTAGGTCAGATGAGTATTTGGTTTTAAGGGCATATGAAATACTTTTGGATCATCCTGACTTGTTTTTCGATGTTTCGACCGCCCTCTCTATAGTCAGGCAACTTGTTAGAGAAGTTCCGGAGCTTGAAAGCATCGTCCACTCCGAGCGTTTTATTGCCATAACAAAGTTTTCTGAGCTCTTAAAAATGCTAATTAAAAAGCGTTTGGGGGTTGTGAGTTTGGCGCTTTTGGTTGAGAAGATTTACAATCTCTGTCTTAAATTTAACCATTCAAGAAACGATGATACCTTGACTGTCGATGATTTTTTTGAGCTGCTCGTTTCTGAAAACCTTTTTTCGTTACTTGTTCCGGTAATCTGCGCTTATTCGGACAAAGTTTATCCTACTATTTTGAAACCTCGGTCTGACGAATGGAAATTAAATTGGAAAATATTCAGGTTCAATCAAGCCAGAAATTCAAGTGTTGGAACGGTTTTTTTTAAAGATGATCCAAATGGATTTGTTAAAACCGATGGATTTTTTGACGTATCAATACACCAGGAACAATTAAAAAGGTTACCTCTTTGTAATATATTAGAACTGTAACTGGCTGTATGGAACGTTTTCTAAAAAAAATCATCGGCAAGCAATACGAGGTAGAAACTCATTTGTTTGACTTGATCTTCAGTTCCGTTTTTTTGGGTATCGATCGTTCATCAGGAAAGAATGTGTGTATCGTTGTGGGAATGTCGCCGCTCATAAACGACCCCGGGGTTCATGAGGAATTCCTAGAAAGAATGAATTTTCTTGCGACCGTTAACCATCAGATATGCCCCATCATAAAGTTTGGAATTGACAGTAAAGGGTACCCTTTTTCGATTATACCCGGTATAGACGGTATAAAAATCGTAGACAGAGTTTTTGACAACGCAGAAGCTGAAAGGAGATTTAACTTAATGTTAAGGTCACTGGCACAATTTCATAAAGCAGGATTTGCTTTTGGTGACCTTAGCGAGAATTCGTTTTGGCTTGAAAGAACGGGTAACCTGCGTATAGTTGCGGGGATGGGAGACATAAGGGAGCACAGTGTTAACAAGGAAATTTGTAACAAAGACCTTTTTGAAATTTTTGTGGGAAATAAGGAGAACCTATTTAAAAGGGATGTTAAATCACTGGGACTTCTATTGGTACGTTTTTTTACAGGCAAGTACCCGAGAAATTTAGAATTTCCTCTTGAAGACCTAAAAACGACACCTCCTGGCTGGTTTCTTACTCTTGCACCAAAAATGTTAAAAATGGAGTTTAATTCCATCGTAGATGTGGCAAGTCAATACGTTAATCTAAAAAACGCGCCTACTGCTCTTCAAGAAAGAAAGTCGAGTTCCAACAGAGCTCTAGAAGAAAAGCAGGCTCTTATGGTTGTAGGTCCGCAACTAAAGAGCATTGGAAAAAAGTCCAGCTCTGAAATCTCTTTTAAGCGCGTAAAAATTATGATTGGCATCTTAGCTTTGGCATTTTTAATGCTAGTAGGCTCTTTAATGATAATATACCTTGCCTCTACCTCCACTTTACCCTCATCCCCCGAAAATAATTCTCCGAGCGTGGCCAACAGCAGTGAGGAGACTTTAAGGGGCCTTGTCAATTCTGATGATCCACTTTCATTTCAAACCCTTTTGAACTTGCTTCATGAGGCAAAAGGTTTTGAGGAGTTCAAAAGGATCCACTATGCCATACTGCAAAGAGCTATCCGACAGGGTCTTTCAGTATCCGCCGAGCTTGTAAGGAGATGGTCGCTCAATTTTTTTGATAAAGGCCAGTTGATGCCGACTCTAGATGTATACAAGCTTTTTGACGTTAGCCTTCCTGTACAAACTAGAATTGAGATATTACAAAACATTTCGAATTTTGATGCGAGAGCTGCGAAACTGTTAGCAGTAGGATTTGTTTTTGATTTAAAAAGCGAGGAGCTTTTTCAAGCTCTTATCAAAGACTTCTTTAAGCTTGATAAACTTGATCTCCCTTCTTTAATTTTGTCCGATACTGACCTTCTGATGGAATATAGAGACTTTATAACCGATTTTTCCTCCCTTGAGACGCAACAACTATACGGTATCCTCGAGAACCTACTTAGCTGGGGTTTTGAAGACCAAGTTCCAAAAATTTTAAATCATTTAAACCAGCGAGATGTTTCTTTCAGAGAAAGAATAGCGCTAAGTCTTTTTGAGATCCCGTCTCCAATAAACGTCAAGCTTTTTCTCGCAAAACTTCTTCAAGGAACTGTGGCGTTTGATCTGGTCTCAAACTGGAGGGATACAAACTTGTCCAAACTTGCTCTGTCTGCCGTTCCTTTTGCAACCAGTAAGGAGGATCTCGAAAAGCTCTGGGCCATAATAAACCAGTCTCCCGTTTCCGAAAAGAACGTTTCGGAAGCATTGAAAATCATACGTTCTCGATTCAGCGACCAAAAACTGGAATTGTTAAACCTGTTAACTCTAATGGCGTTCAGCAAGTTTTATCCGACGGCTGATGCCATATCAATCTTAAAAGACCACTCTTTTGCATTAAAAAAGGATAAAGAACTTCTGAAAATAGTATTTGACCTTGAAAACGAAGGTTTAATTACAGCCGCTTTTAAAATTTTCAAACACCAATTAACAATAGGGCAGTTACTACACTTTTTAAATCATAATTCTCCCGAAATACGTAAATCCGCCATTGAATCTTTAATCGGAGTAAAAGACTTGGGTGCAATGAAAATTATTCTCGATAATTATAACAAGGAGAAAAACTCCGATGTTAGGAAGCTTTACGAAGATAGTTTCTGGTTTATTCGCGAAAGATCTAAAATATCGGGAGCGTCAGGGTAAATCTAAATTTGTTCCAATACTTTTAAAAGAATCTACACTTAGCTGTTTGTTACAATTCATGGAACAACTTGTTGAGATTTCAAAGATGGGAACGAATTGACCAGATAATTATCTGAAAGTCTGGTGATAAAACTGAGTGTTATAACAGCGCGGCCAAAAATTTACGCCCTTTTTAAATGTGACATGTTCTAGATTTTCGAAATTTTGTCCAAAAGTTGAGTCGGTCAGTATGGCCCTTAATTAATAAAAAGTTGGTGTGTAAGCCCGGAAAAAAGATGCTAAATTCATTTACAAATGTGATCATAAAACCGATTAGAGTTTCGTAAAAGCGAGGTAAGACTGCTTGGGAAAATGAATAAGTAAGAAATCAAATAGGGGCATAGAAAGTCGGGCCCAGTGTCACATTTTTTTTCGGACCTGTATAATCGGATGGCGAAAATAAATATCATCGAAAATTTTTACAGAATTTAAAACTACGATTGCTTAAGCCATTAAGGTGTTTAGGCGATAACGTTTTCGAATAACTTTCATCTTTGGCACATTGCTTTAACGCAGGTATCTTGATGTAGTCTGTAATAGACTAGACCAACATATGCGGAAATACATTACAGCAAAAGCCAAGGAAGGAAAAATTAATTCAGGCTGAATTCGCCAAGATGCTCACTTTGAGCGTACTGTTCAAATATTTCAAAAGCTTTTAAGGCTAACTGTTTTTCACGATTAACAGCTACCTGTTGGGAATCTTTAATCGAGGAGAGATTGTTCAATAAAAAACGAAATGGATAGCCCATATCTTGAATATTGTCTATCTCTACAAGCAAATTTTCGCTTCCTAGCATTTTGAGCAAAGAGCCTACTTTTGGAGCATACCTGATACCGAGGACTGGGACCCCTGCCGCTGCAGCTAAAATTAACGAATGGAAACGCATACCAATAAATGCCGAGCACTTTGCCATGACGCTCATTATGTCGTGACTTAAAAACTTTCCTGCTGGTATAAAGATTGATGAGGTTCGCGCAGCCACTTCATTATTTGCTTTATTGTCCATTGGATGAGTAGAAAAAAATACATATTGCAAATCAAACGCTTTTTTTACGTCTATTAGAGTTTTCTCCAGTTTTGAAAAAAATTCTTCTTTTCTTGTTCTGGCACCGACCCAGCTTCCTAGGTACGATGTTATGTTCACTCCGACAAGCGTGTGGCCTGATATACCGTAAATTTCAAAAATTTTCTCTGCGACATGTTCTGGCGAGATTGGATTTATAAAAGCACAGTCCCCTACTCTCTCAATTCTTATTTGTTTTTCATTGCCTAAGAGGTCTATAGCAAGTCTGATGCTCTCATCGTCTCTCAACAACAAAAGGTCGCAATACTCGAGCACTGCTCTTGCCATTTTGCGACTAAGTTTCGAGTCAAATGGGCCGAGACCACACGCAAAACATACAAGCCTGACCTTTAAAGCTTTCAACACCGGAAGGAGAATATACAAGTTGCTTAAAAAATTAAATGATGGGTTAAATAAACGTTTGCCAAACAAAATTCCATCACATATTAAACTGTAATTTGAATTCCTTAAGGCATTAATTGTTGTTAAACCTAAAAATCTAACGCTCAGCGTCCGCAAAGGATGTATGTCTACAGCTCTAACGTTGCCAAGATGTCTGTATAGGTTCACAAACGATGGGTTAGGAGTTGGAACCAAAAATTTAAAACCTTTGTTCCTATAGTTCCACAGAATTGAACTTAATATCGCCGCGTCACCCAGATTGTTGCCTGAATTGGATCCAAATAGCGTTGCGGTCGGCGACACGAAAAATTAAAAAGATCAATTGATTGGCAGGGCTTGGCCGGGCTCTAAAACCTCAATTTTGCTGTTTACTTCGTCCCGTTTGCAAATATTAACAAACTCTTCTGCTGTGCCCGTCAGCACTGAGAAGGTTTTGTAATGTATAGGCACAGTTATGTTCGCTTGGATTATCTGAGCAGCTTCGGCTGCATCTTCCGGACCCATCGTATAGACATCTCCTATTGGAAGGAAAGCTACACGAGGAGTCCATCTGTAGCTGACCCAGTCCATGTCAGCAAAAAGCGCTGTATCACCGGCATGGTAAATCGCGATGTCCTGATACCTAATGACAACACCACATGCTTCTCCCGCATAATGCATTTCACCATTTAGAAGAAAGGAACTACTATGCAACGCATGTGTCAAGCAAATCTCAAAACCCTCAAGCTTTATTACACCACCTTTATTCGCTTCAACAGCCAGATCGGGATGAAGACCAGCTTTTTTCAAAAGATGCGCAAGTTCTACAATGCAAACTACAGGACAATTAGCCTGATTGGCGATACTGACAACATTACCTGCATGATCAAGGTGGCCATGGGTTACAACTATTAAATTTGGTTTTATATTCTTTAATTCAGCTGGGCACAGCGGGTTATCCAACCATGGATCAATAGCCACCTGTTTTTTTTCCACATTTAACACAATGAAACTATGACCACCAAAAATAGCCTCCATCATGATATTACGACAGATTATAATAAACGCTAATGGCAATAATCAAAACCATCTTGTTTTTTTCTTGCGCTATTTTTTCTCAAGTTCGAGAAGAGAAACATGGAGACACACGTTACCTTATAAAAACAACTGAGGGTTGTGCCGATCTATGCCCCACTCCAACCGCTGGAAATCCATATCCAGTCATTTTGGAAGTAGAAAAAAAAAGAAAGAAAAAAAACAGGGAAAACGGATCATCGCAAGAAGATGCAAACTAAAATAACGATGCAGGCGCTAGCCAATGAGGCATTTTTTTAGGCGGGCAATGTGAAACTTGACTACACTGACCACAAAGAACCTGATCCTTGTCGTAGCGTTTAAAAAATAGTCTAGGAACTTTGATAAAAAATGCTCTTTTATAGGCCTAAAGAAATACACAATTTAAAACTTAGCGCAAACTTACAAAAAAAAGTCATCTATACACTGTTCAGTTTAACGAACAGCTTAATAAAAACTACTCCTTTTTTTCTTCATCTTTTTCTTTTGTTACATCTATGGCTTCAGCGTCTCTAAAGGCTTTTCTAAAGTTTTGAATGGCGTGGCCTAAGCTTGAACCCAGTTCTGGCAGTCTTCTTGCTCCAAATAGTAATACTATTATTATAAAAATTATGAGTAACTCGCCGGGACTAAGACCAAACACTTTGAACTTAAACTATTATACTATAATCGGAAAGATTGCCGCATAGAATGATTCTTGAAATCAGCTCAAAGCATCAAAATACCTTCTCAAGATATTTGATGATGTCTGTTGTTATTCATGGCATTGTGTTCTCCTTAATCAGTTTTGTAACTTTAAATAATAAGACTTTATACGCAGGAGAGACCAATCAAAACAGTAAAATTGTTTCGGTCGATATTTCCACTTTAAACAATCAACCTGAGTATCTCCGATCTGTAGAGGAAAATAATTCAACCCTTTCTTCAGGTGGTACGAGATCGCCAAAATTTTTCAGCAATTTACAGCCTTTGTTTAACGGTCATGAAAAAGCTTATGTTAATTCCCTGCCGGCTTTAACAAATAGATTCGCTAAAGGTCAAAAAGACAATACTTTGATACAGCACGGCTTTAAGGGTACCCCAAAAGAGTACTTAACAGATATCTCACCTCGTACTTTGTTGAGTAACGAAAAAGGCAAAATAGGGATTTTAAATAGCAAATCAGTCCCTTATGCAGATTTTATAATCAGGGTTGCGAAGAGGGTCTTTTTTCAATTACTAAACGATTTGACAAAAAATCCTCAGTCATTGTCGCCCACAGCGCAAACAATTTTGGCTAATTTCAACAAGAAAGGGGACATAACTGACATAACCTTTGATAAACAAGCGCCCAAAACAGAATACTTCGTTAAACTTGTCAGAGAAAATGCTTCTGACGCTAACCCCCCAAAAGAACTTTTTGACTTGTACAGTTCGGATTCTTTTCCGTTTGTTTTCATTTTTGAAATTTCGGTTTATGAGACAAATGGCATAAAACAGTTTTTCGTGACACTAACTGCGGGCTTGCCGTAGACCCTTCAAAAAAATTTACAGTACAAGATTTAATAACGTAAAAATCGTTGTCGGTGACAGCTTATGATTAGCGCACTTTGAATTTACCAAGATTAGCTTTATAACTGTAAAACCTCTCTCTCAGTGAGTTACACGTTAAAAAGTCGAGCATTCACTCTATCCAATCACCAAGCTTTTCAACGCTACTCGATGATATTCTAAAATCTTCGTCCGATTTGTACTCCTAGTCAAGCAATATAAGTTTACTTAGACGAAGGACTCCGTTCTGCGGGCACAGCCTGCCATAAAGACTACCATAAAAACCATAGGTATATGTCGAAAAATTCATATATTAGACAACTGTTTTCCCCCCACTTGATTTCACATTTTTGTTGGCGGGCACGATAAAGATTAGAATGAAGGTTAGTAGTAAGCTGGAAGTTACATGAAATAGGCTGCCAAAAAGATCGACTTTTTATCTATTTTGGGGCGGCAGTCCAAAATAACTTAAAAGAAAGACCTAAAAACTTTTTGCGCTGTGTTTAAAAACTAAATTTTTTGACAATCCAAATAAAACTAAAGGTGTTACCTTAAAATAAATTTATCGAGTTTTTTCACCAATACTTTTGTCCAAAGCTTAGTGAGCAAAAGAAAGGCAAAATACTTCACCTTAGAACTCATTTCCTGCTTGTATTTTTTCAATTACCAACTCGTTTAATTCCAACCCATGCTTTTCGAAACAAGGCCTTGCAAGCACATAAACGTGACTTAACACCGTGCTGCTAGTAAGATAATTAAAAATCCGGTCACTAGATGTAGCCAGATAAAGCTTGTTGTTTTCAAAGCGTGAAATGCTCACAGATTTTAAATGCTCGAGTAAGCCTAACTGCATGAGATCATCTATGCATTGAAGCGTATCTTTCCAAGCTAAATGTACCGGATCATTGTATACCTCTGACATTTACAAATTATCAATAAATTTATCGGAAAAAATTTAATTTAACTATAAAAAAACATCAACATGTCGTTAATTTTAAATGAAAAGTGTGTTATAGTAGGAGAATGGCAAAAGTTAAGAAGGAAACGTCTTTCCTTGTGTCAACCGCGAATTCTGGGTTCTTTTACCCAAACAGAAAAAACCGAAAAAAAATTAGAACAGGAAAAAAGCTTCAGTTAAAGAAATACGATCCCCGACTGAGAAAACATGTCTTATTCACGGAACAAAAGCTTAGCAGATTGAAAGAGCCGTTTAGTAGGGAGAAAGCTCTGGCCAAGCTTCAAGCCGAAACCCCCTAAGTTTATTGAAGGCAAAAATGAAGTATAACATTTTTACTATCAAGTGGGGTTACATGACCGATCAAACCAAGCGTATTTAGATCCAATTTTTAACAAACTTGAACGAATTATGGTCTTTTCATCTAAAAATTTCGATTTCGATTTTTTTTAGGGTTTGTTTAAGGGTTCTAAGCGGATTTTCTCGTAAAACTTAGTCTTTTGCTAAATCCAAAATCTGCGGCCGGAAGTCAGACATGGCAAACGACAATCTGAAACCAGCCTCTTGAAAGCTTGTTTGGCGATAGAAAAAAAGCTGGCGATAAGCAGGAATAATTGTCAGATATAAGGGAATGCCCTATACTTGCTGAGCGTGTTTATCACTGTCAGGCAACTTGTTCCGAAAATTCTTTCAAGACCACTTTTGACGCCACCGGTTCCATTAGTCTAGTTAAAAATATTGTTTTAAACCGTGTAAAAACATTTAGGTTTTTTCAAATGACATGTATTGTTAATAGATCGTCTTGAAACTCGAAGGATGAATCATTTTCGGCTTTAGCAAAATGTGTGAAGACTTAAAATCATTGGGCAGGCCATGTCACTTAACCCAGTGCCGTTTAAAGCTCATGGATACCTAAGAGACCAGCTTGGGTGGACAACCGAAGTTATTGAGAAGTCTTTCAATACCCGTGATAAAATTAGATATAGCCTCAGAATATTTGTCTTCATACGCGAGATTTGATGTCAGCATATCCGATAAAAATTCTGTAAACACTTGCAGCGGCACACCTGAATTTGCCGATGAAGTTTTAAGTTGAAGTTCAACAATTTCTTCTTCGGGCGAAGGTGTGACGTGTAGACTTAGGCAGCAAAGCTCCTCATAAAATTTGGTCTCAAATGAAATCCCTAAAGCCAGTTCATTATTCTCCAATGCTAGCAATCTTGTACGCAAGGCAGTGAATACTTGATCGCTGGAGATCCAAGGAACAGTTAGAGGGTGTTTTAATTTAACTCGAAAGCCAAGTAAATCTGGTCCCTCGTGTATACTATTTAAACAAATGTCAACGGCAGGAGTCAAAAAGTTAGCTAGAATTGAGTGATCAAACTCTGAGTCTCGCTTGATTTGAAGTGCTAAAATAGTGCTGTCAAAGTCTACGCGCCAGTAAAACACATCTGACTCGTTTTCAATAGTCAATCTCCATAAATTTGTGTAACGAGCTATAAAATCTTCAGAGATTGTTGAGAAAACAGCTTTTATTTGCACACTAAGTTCCTCGTGATCAATCAAGCAGAAATTTAGCAGAAGCGGTATCCAAGATAATTCTTGGTAATAGTCACAAAGGTTCTGAATATGCGAGCCAGAATTTGTTCTGGATAAAAATTTTTTAAACTCAGT
>JANWWW010000028.1 GCA_025055295.1 Deltaproteobacteria bacterium
AGACCTAGCGGCTACCTGAGAGTCAGAATTCGTTGCTCCCGATATCGAGTAAATGTGGGCAGAGCTGCCAGCAGGCGCAAGATTTAAAGCTTGTAGGGTAGCCTGAATGCCTGAATAAGTTATCTGAGAGAGAGAGGTTCCATCCAAACCAACCTGTAATGTTACATTTCCACCTCCTGATAAAAGTTTGAGGCCGTTAAACTCTGTGGTTAACGCTATTCTTTCTACCTCGCTCATTAATTCTGTGAATTCCCTCTGCAAAGCAGATCTTTGAACGTTATCGTAGACACCATTGGCAGATTGTTCAGCTAGCTCTGCTAAGCGCGTTAAAATTTTTGAAATTTGGTCAATAGCGGCGTCAGTAATTGCGATTATCGATATGCCATCGTTCGCGTTTCGGATCGCAACAGTTGCGAGTTTCTGATCCGCTCTCAAACTTTCTGCAATAGCAAGTCCCGCTGCGTCGTCTTTTGCGCGATTAATTCGCAATCCGGATGAAAGCCTGGAGTAAACTGTGTTCAGACCTTCTGTTGCAGCATAAAGATTGCGTTGAGCTTGAAGTGACGCTAAATTGGTTCTTATGTTTAATGCCATATTACTAACCTCTCAAAAGGGTTAAAGCCAGCGCTGGCTGTTGGTTAGCCTGCGCAAGAACGGCTGTGCCAGCTTGTTGGAGAATTGTCAGTCGAGCTAATTCCGCGGCTTCAGCAGCCACATCGGCGTCACGGATTCTTGCCTCTGCGGCCATGAAATTCTCTCTCGCTACCTGCAGATTTCTAATTGCAACGTTCAGTCTGCTTTCGGCTGCTCCCAATGTTCCTCGATTTCGATTAACACTGGCAATAGCAGCGTTTATTGCGTCAAGGGCCGAGCGGGCTGCCACCTGAGAATCGGAGTTTGTTGAGGCAAGTATTGAATAAATTGGAACGCTCGAACCAGTGTTTGCCAAATTTAAAGCCTGCAAGGTAGCTGCTACACCCGTTACGCTTATCTGGCTTAACGAGGTCCCATCAAAACCCACCTGAAAAACAATTGTGTTAGAGCCTGAAATCAAACGGAGACCGTTGAAAGTTGTCGTATGAGCTATTCGCTCTATCTCGCTTTGCAATGCAACGAACTCATTCTGAAGAGCTGATCTTTGAACGTTATCGTACACACCGTTGGCAGATTGTTCGGCAAGCTCCGCAAGACGGGTCAGGACATTCGCTATTTGGGCGATTGCCTGATCGGCAATTGCTATGATTGAAATTCCGTCATTAGCGTTTCTGATAGCAACAGAGGCAATCCTTGCATCGGCTTTCAAACTCTCAGCGATTGCAAGTCCCGCAGCATCGTCAGAAGCCCGGTTTATACGAAGACCTGAGCCGAGTCTCTCAAAAGTTGTTTGAAGTCTTTGGGTTGTGTCGTACAAGTTCCTTTGTCCAGTGATAGATGCTACATTAGTCCTTATATTGACTGTCATTGTCCTTTCTCCTACGAAGGTCTGATTGCAATATCTGTGCCATTAGAAGATTGTTCAAAGTTTTCCTTATAACGCAGGACTTTTGACACGTAATTAACCGTAATCGGTGGTAGAAAATCCTTTACATGTTCAAATAAACCTGGATTTAAGCCTTTTTTGAGTGCTAAAGCTTGAGCGTAAGCGGTCCGTCCTTCACCCGCATTAAAACTGGCGATGGCAAATTTTTCCGCTTCCTCATAGTTATCTGCAGGAAAAGTTTTCAACCCATTTTGAAGCAGGGTGGGAGAACGAAAAATATTGATAAGATACTCAAAGTAAGCAACCCCATATTTAATATTTCTACCGGGATCCCAGGGGTTGTATGGGGAGATATCTGAAAGTCTCTCTTTTACCGTTAAGCCTGTTTTATCGAGCAACTGAAAAAGACCTTTGCTTTCAAAACCATCATCGCTCACAGCAAGAGGATCGAAATTTGACTCTGCTTTTATTATCGCTAAAAGCGTGGACTTGTGAGCCTTTAGGGTATCCGTTCGCAAGTGAGATGCCAACAGCTCTTTTATCCGCTCTTTTCTTTTTTCGTAGGGCAGTGAGGTTAGCTCATCAAGCTCTTTGTTTGACAGTCTTCTTACAACTTTGGGTCTTACATCCGAGGTTGTGAGGGCGATTCTTTCAAGTTGTTTATCATTTGTTTTAACAGAAATCGACCCGAATACTTCAACTCTCTCGTTCATCTTAGCATGTAAAGCTGATTGAGGTGCGTTCGATGAGGCCACAGTTTCGAAAAATTCGGGTTTGTTTTGCTCAACTTTTTCGGAATTTTTTAGTACGGCACTGGCACTCCTTAAGGCTACACTGGGAAAGGAAGAAAAACTGGCTGGATCCACTCCTAGGCTCGGTGAATTCAAAACCTGTGCCAGGTTTTGTAGGGGCATAATTTGACAGTCCTAGGGTGTAACACCAGAATTCCTTGCTAGACCGAATATTCAGATACGACTGCGGAAAAATAAGCCAAAGGCAAGAAATTGCGGTGATCCTTAAATATCTTGAATGTATAGAGGGATTTTTGTAATCCAGGGATCCAGAAACTCTTGCCGCGTCCTCATTTTTAGATCACACCAAAAATCTTTCACCGTTTGTTTTTCCTCTAATTTACGTACCTGTTAAAGCAATCATCCGCGAAAATTACTGAAACTCAAAATTCTCAATTAAGCGTTTGCCAGTAGTCAAAATTTTTCGAAATTACAAAAACTTCGCCTAATGGTATTAAACGATGTTTTAAAATCTATTTGGGAAATATTTGTTGCGTAGTTTAAGAATGTCATTGAAATGACATTCTTACATTAAAAATCAAGCAGGAAAGGTTTCAAAGGGTCTCCGTTTTGTAAGCGGCGCAATCATTCAATTAACAACATGTAATGGTACTTTTTCTTCCTGTCTATCAATCAACCAATTTAATTTGAGAATACGATTTTGAAGATCAGTATAATTTTGAAGGGTGAGATTAGCCAATTCAAAAACATCGCCAACAATTGACTCTTTTTCAAACATGTATAACCGGGCTAAAAGGCCTATTGTCTCGCTTATATGAGCTAGCTCCACTATTTCGTCGTCCAATAACTCCAGCTGAGAACATGACTCTTCTAACTCGTTCGATCCTGAATTTAACTTATTTATCAAGAGTTTGCAGATTTCTTCACCTTTTTTTGCAAGCGAGAAAAGTTTTTCACTCTCGAAGTCAAAGAACTTTGTTGAAGTATGGATTTCTCCTAAATTTTCAAATTCGTTGAGTATGAGGTATCGATAACACTTTCGCATATACTTGTGGCGATCGTACTCATTGTTTAGTTGCTTCAGATTAAATATGCCAAATTCATCAAATGTTGTTTGATACACATAACAGTTCTGGATTTCACTTGCGATTTTTTCGACCCGCCCAAATTCCGCTTCAACGTGGTTAATAAAGAGTTCAACTAATTGATTGACATCAATCAAGTCATGACATTCTAACGTTGAGCAAAAACCGTTTGGACTGCATGGTCCGCAAATAATTTTTGGTCGTAAAATTATCTGACCCTCAAAATACGGCCCAGTTTCATAAGGCCATCCGCTCGCAACAAAGAGGCTTACAGAGGGCTTGCCAAGGGCTGCGGAAATATGAAGCGGACCGGTATCACCTGTTAGAATTCCTTTGCAAAGTTTGATGATACCAATTAGCTGACTTAAACTCGTTCTATCTCCCAGATCAATAACATTAGGGTGGTTTATTTCCTCCTTCAAGACCTTTGTTAGAAGAGCTTCGTTTCCCGAGCCAGTTAAAACAATTTGCCATCCTGTTTTTTCTATCAAAGCCTTTGAAAATTTCGCGAAGCATTCGGCTTTCCAACTTCGTTTCATTTGACTTACACCGGCATGAACTACGACGAAAGGTGAATCGACCTTGCCACCAAAACTTTTCAACAGGCTTGCTGCATCTTCTGTGAATTGGTCATTGTACTTGATCGACAAACTTCTAGTGGGAATCTTTGCTTCACACATAAATCTGAAAAAATCCACGACATTAAACGAGTTGTAAAAACGATTAATTCCTGAGAGCATTGTAGAAAGAAGCCTCGACCATCTAGAACTTAATACCCTAAATCCCGACTCATCCGATGTCCACCCGCGGAGGCACGGGGAATTTAGGTATTTTATGAGAATCGCACTTGCTCCCATCGAAGACAGATTTGCGCTGAACCCAAATTTTTTGTCCTTCATTCTGGATAAGAGATCTTCCACCACCTGCTTTACTTCATTGAAGGATACCAAGTCATGAGAAAGTTTTTTTATTATCCAGTCTAAGTCCACCAATTCCAATTCATCAACACACGGAAGAAGTTTTGCAATTTCTCCGAATGTGGTGGTTGTCATAAGAGTGATACGATTAGCCGGATGTTCCTTTTTTAGTCCAACAAGAGCCGGAGACATTTGAATTAGGTCGCCTAGTCTTGCAAAATTAACTATTAGACAATTGCGAGGTGTAGGTACCGGAGTGTCACGCATATTTTATGAACCGCTTGCTGCTTCTGTTACAATGGTATAGGAAAAGAAGCTTTAACTCTTCTTTTGAATAAGCGTCTTTTTTTCCTAAAAGATGAGAAGACATTATTGCGTCGAAATCAAAAGGAGTTTGCGACAAAAATGCTAAACGAAAAATCTCATACTCTCTGGAATCTGGGTCTAGATTTTCAAAGAGCCTGTTCCATTTGCACGCTTTAAGTCCGGACTCAAGCCTTGCGGCGTCCCGGGCTAATATTTTGCACATTAGTTCAAGAGCTCTGTGTAGGTATGTATGCCTTTCGAGAACAAGTTTCTGTGTTGAATCAGCTAGCTCTTTTCGTTCCTCGGGATGAGCGAGAAAATAGTCAATTTTTTCTTTCATTTCATTAAAAGATGAAAAGGTTTGAATCTTGTCTTGAAATATTTCCGGAAGCAGGAGACGTCGATCACAAAGTTGGAAAGCTCCTACAGCCGCTATTTCAAATGTCCGAGGGTTTACAAAATCCCCGGACGGCTCAATAAAATCTTTTTCAGTCGATGAATGAAGATTAAGATTAATTTTCGTGGCGGCAAAGATTTTGATGTATTCCTCTGGTGGTAGAAGACAGTCAGTAGCAATGCGATTGAAAGGCTTAACGGCCGGCCACATTTTCCCCCAGATTTTAATGTTGTAATTTGCAAGACGAGAAAAAGTATGCACCCTGTTTGGATAACCGTATCCAACAAATGAAATATCCGCTTGATACTTTTTGCTCTCGTCGGGGGTTAATTCAACTAATTTGTGGACACTGGGATCACAGGCCACAGGCAAATATAAGACATTTTTACACACCTTCTTGATTTCAGAGAGAGCGGGCTCTTTTTGGATGACAAAAAAGTAGTCATAGTAACCCGCAAAATTATTCCAGTATGTAAAGCGTCTGAAGTCTTCGACAAACCACATTGCCGTCACGATCCCTTCCTTTCTTAGAGTTTCAAGGGCATCCGGAAGAAGTGGCGCTTGGCTAAGCGCTATCAAAATCTGGGGTTTCTCAAGTCTGCAAGCTTCTACAACCGTTGTCGAACAAATCCGGGAAATATCCTCCATGAACTTGTTTTTTTTGAAATCATCAAGATAATAAAAATTCGAAGCTTCTCTTGCCTGCCTGAAATGAGCGAAATCAAAAAACAGTGTCCTATATTTCAGTTGCTTAAACGCAGTTGATAGGTATCTACTAATAGGGTAACTTCCACCATCAATTGGTGATACTATAGCGACAGTGAAAGGTTTGTATACTTGTTGGCATGAAAATGCTTCCTTAACTTTCTGAATTTCCTCCTGAAACAACAACAAATAGCATGGATTTATGACTAAATCGTAATCAGAAATGGTGTTTAATCTTTCAAAGTCCACAAATTCAACAGGAAGGTCTCCGTAAAGGAGTCTTAAATCTTCCAGTGGCTCTAAACAAAAGACTTCATGGCCTTTGGAGGTTAGATGCTTAAGCAGTTTGCCAACACCGCTTCCATAAACGACTACTTTTCTTTTTTTGACATGTTTTGCTAAATTCAGTTCAAACTTTTCGGGGTCCTTGACATTTGCCAAAGGCAAGCCCTGAAAAAAGGGGACAACCACGCCATTCATTTGCTTAAATGAGATGTCTTCATTCGTGGACAGAACAATCCTAGTTTCCTCAACCGCCGCTAAAAGTTTATCTATATCGCCTATAATACTTGTGTAACCTGTTTCTCCCGCTAAAGTTTTCAGAATATTTCCCACTTCTTCCGCTTTGGTGAACAATTTTTTTTCAATCAGCCTTTTAAAAAAGTCATAATACATGCTTAACTCGTAGATTTTGTCTGACGATCCACCAAAATTGGAATTGCAGAGCGCTTTAAGTAATTTTGCCACACTAGGGTTTGATGGACGCTCTTTTACGCACTTGACTACTACCGCTCTCGTTTTGAGCTCTTTTAAAAATGTTTCAACTGGGAAATCTTTTAAGTCCACAATTTCCAATACCCTGAAACCTGCTTCATCTAATGTTTTAACAAGATTGCGCTCAAGGTAACTTCGAAGCGAAAGTGTATCATCTTCAGAAGGAAGTATCTCTTCTCCGACGTATAACTGGAAGACAAGCAAACCATTGTTTTTTAAAACTCTATTCGAATGCACCAAATAGTTGCAAAAACAATGTGCGGGGATACTAAAAAGTGTCGCAAAAGAGCAAACAATATCAACTGTGTTTGTCAGGTGCTCAGGCAAACTAGCTCCATCATTCTCGTAGAGTTCGAAATTTTGAAAACTTTTAAGAAATTTTTTGGCAAGCTCCAAGGCCACATTTGATACGTCAACACCGATCACTTTGCCATATCTTTGGCATGCGTGATACAGTAGTCTGCCCACCCCGCAGCCTATTTCAAGAAAAGTCTTTGTATTTTCGTCTTTTTCTTTCGGCAACAAAATGTCTAAGTCCCGACCACCAGTTGCTAACATTTCTTCGTCGGAATTGATACCGTCACTCATCCAAAGACGATAATCCACCGAGATTCGCCTATCCCAGTCTAGACGAAGTTTGTTCATTAAAGGACTTTATACAATGTAAGATGTTCCGTAGCCCAAAGAATTTTCAATGATCTAACTTGCAAACAGCTTGAAATTACCAAGTTAGCAGAAACGGCGTTTATAGCATCACTCACAGATGCTTATTCTTCAAGTAGGTTGAGAAACTTATTGTTGGAACACGATATACCCACATGGATTAAACAAAGTTACCAAAAAACGTGGCACCTGTAGCGCTGTTTAAAAATTAGGACTTGTTGAAAAACTCGACTTTCAAACAAAGTTTGATAAAAGGCTAAAAATAACCTGAGAGAAATACGTTAAATTTTAAGCACTTTGTTTTAAAACGCAATTTTCTCACAAGCCTAATTAATTTTTTGCCAAATCATGCAACTAGCCAATAATTCTCAGAAACAGAAATTATTTAAGGCAAACGGGCCTCGAGGTTTCCAACAAAAATTAACAATATGATAAAGATCAAGCTGTGCCAGCTAAACTCAATTTACCGTCTCTGTACTACTTTTTAAGAATAGCTAGATTTCGAGACCTCTATGGACCGAAATTTATCAAGAAGAAATAAACAAGATGTAAGAAAGCATGTTTGATTTTTCAACACGCTCCTCTGGAAATCCACATTTTAACAAGCCCATACATAAAAGAATGTGGTTGCTTTTTAAAATGTTCGATAAAGGTATTTCCAAACTTTTTGTAGAATAACCGTGCTTAACTAGAAACTGCACTGGCTTATGCCCTTTCTTTTGGGCTAGTCCTTAAATAATTTCACTTTACCCCTCAAAAAAATAATTCCGGGTAAATGAGAGAAAAGACTGCAAACAAAACCAAAATAAGAACTAGAGAGGCATATTCACGCGGCATTTTCTCAGATGCTTCTTTAAAAAGGTGTACAGACTGCTTGGAGTAAAAATAAGTTGATCCAAGAAGAACAAAACCGCTAATCGCCACTAACATAGGATCTATATTTGCCGACGATAAAAAATGAAACTTAAATAGAGAAACTAAAAGTAATGGTGAAACACCACCCGCTACCAGCAACCCAATTCCGGCTAACCAAGGATATACGCTCCTCAGTGGAACTTTTGCATCGAGTGTTTTTAAAACAACAAGGGTCGACAGAGAATAGAAAAAGAAATAGATAGTTAGGTTGCCGGCTGGGATTTGACTGGCAAAAAAGGCTACCGTAGAGACTGATAGCATTGAGGAAGCCGCGATAAAAGGCCTCAAATGCTCCGACTTTGAAAGAACCCCAGCGGAAATTATAAGTGAGGAGAGAGAAATAAGCAGAAGTAGTGGATTTGTCACTTCAGGATTTAAATTTTTTAAAACTTTGAGAAAAATGAGACACACAAAAAATTTAAAAACTGATGACCAGAAAGCTAGCCGGGTTCCATTGCAAACATAACTGTATAACGGATACCCTGAAGGATTTAAAACTGGCAAGCCCAATTTTGACAAAAGCCCAAGAAGCAACAGAAGTTGACCAATACGCGATGACTTTGCCAAATCATTAAAGGAAATCGAGAGACCAAACGCAAGTGATAGTACGATCATCAACAAAGACAAAGCAGAGAAAATTATGTAGTTACTTCCAATCAAATATCCGTTCCGCCAATCGTGTCCGTGAAACAATATGCCAACAGTCGTAACCGAAATAAGTCCTAATGAGAGCATAACTCCGTAGATGTCCTCCGATAAAATCCCGACAAGAACTCCAAACAAAGAGAAGGCGCTTGATGCCCTTTCAAGGTTGTTTGCTTTAAAAGATAAAACGTTCCACACCGTGAAGAGTAATATTGAAAATAAGACCGAGACTTTCTCAAAAAAAGGCAGATTATCGGGGGCAATAAGAAGGCTAATTAGGCCTATAATCAATGCAAACGCCCACGACCCACATTTTTTGATTAACATTGATAAAAGCCCATAAATAGCCGGCAGTGCCAAAAAATAATAATCAGTCATATGCTCTCCGTGACACCTTCTACGGGGGAATCAAAAGATGATGGTTTAGGCCCTTCAATTTTTAGCATTTTCGGTGCGATTTCAGCAGTGAAAATTAAAGGAGTGAATCCAACAGCAAATGAGATCAACACAAAAAAGTCGAGCAACGTAAACCTTCTTTGAAAGGGAATTCTTAAATTTGGAAGAACACTTATGGCAGCAATAAATAAGCTAAACCCCGCAATTAAACTAAGATAGTAACTTGCCTTAAAAAGCGCTACCAGACCTCCAATATCCGCCCAAAAAATAAGGCTTAAAGGCTGAGCCAACAAGGCCAAATTGGCAATAATCCATGCTGGAGTAAACAAATTCAAACGGCTTTTGTAAATAACGTAACCAAGCATAATTCCATGACCAAGCACGAATAAAGGGAAAACTGAAAGAGCCAAATCCTGATTTGACAAAATGGCTCCTAAGTTAACGGCCATGTGAACAGAGGAAATCAGAGCAAGTTTCTTAACTGATTCCCGTTCTCTGATGAGACTTAGCCCCGCAATCAATCCTCCGATAACAACGAGCCAAACTAAAAAATTCCTGCTCTCAAAACCGCCAACATCAAAAAACCTAAACAAAAATAAAAACGGGAGCTTGGATAAAATGACACTCATGCATAAGACTGAAAAAGGATTACAGGTAGCATATGCGTCGACTTGCCATCCATTCAAAGGAGGGACTGGAGCCTTGGCCATAATTCCTAAAGTGATAAGAGCCATCCCAAGCTCAATAAAATTCAAATCAATAAGCAACACGCCAACAACAAGGCAAATGAAACTGAAGACAGAATATTTAAAAAATCGAAGCGCCGAAATCGAACCCTTTTCTTGATAATATGCGTAAAGGAAAAGAAAGAATGAGCTTGCCTCAAAAAAAAGCAAGAATAGTATCGGGTTTGCGCTTATAACAGCGTAAAAAGACGATAAAATGAATGATAAGATAAACCACTCATTGTCCGTGGGAAGACTTGCCCTATTTTTCGCTACGCAAAGGAAAACAAGCAAAATCAGAAAGGGGACAGTGAGCCCATCAAGTTGAAACGACAACGTCTGCAGCGCTTTGTTCTGAGTGCCTAAAAAACTTAGGAACTCATGTTTTTGTTCAATTGTAATGACTGTTTTGAAAAAGAGAGAATATAAGCCACTCAAAAAGAAACTCAATATCAGTATGCGGCTAAATAACCTATTAAAGCCTCGGAAAATATAAAATAAACCAAGAAAAACAAAATATAAAACCAACATTACTGAAGTCTCCATCCTTTAGCTTCCAAGGTACAAAAGCATAAGCCAAACAAATAAAAACACTCCAAAAAGTACTCGATACGTCTGCATAGATAATATCTGGTAGCTGCCCCCAAGAATTTTTAGCGTGTCCTGAAAACTGCCAATAACAATTTCCAGTGCAGATCGCAATCCTCTCGCGGTGTTTGAAACAAAAAAAATGATCTTCTGACCCAAAAAATACAAAGCCTGCTCTATCGAACTTGCTATGTCTAAGGAAGAAAACCTAACTAGTATGACCTCATAAACAACCACTCCAAAAACAAACAAAGCTAGGGATTTACCTAACCATGAGACTGAGGTCACATAAATTAGGGGATAAAAAAGCGACAAGACACTGAGAATTAGAACAACTAAATAAAAAAGATTTGGTATGAAACTATCATTAATTCTTTGAACAAGTTTTCTAAAAAATCCGTAACCGTATAGAACAGTAAAAAAGCTTCCGATGAGAGTTAAATAATAATCCGGCTTAAATAAACCCACACCAAAAGGAGGGAAAGACATCAAACCAAGCGAGAAAGTTACAAGCAGAAACAAGTCCACAATATTAAAATTGGATTTTTTCAGTTCAGAAAAATATGTGCTTTTTGATTTAAGACTTTTTAGCGCAACGTAAAGAAAGGCACCACATTTGTAAAAAGCGTGAGAAATGAACATTTTTAGGAAAACTCCCGGCTGATACAAAGCAACTGCAAACAAAAGACTTAGATTGCTGATCGTAGAGTATGCAAGAAGTTGCTTCGCTTCCTTAGAAGTTATCGCCGACAGCGAACAAAGTAGACTTGTTCCAACCGCAATATAGTAAATAGCTGTAGCGAATTCTGCAGTAACAAGCTCTCTAAACTTGTAAAAAAGTATCGCACCCGCTCCAACCATCGTTGCTGAATGCAACAGGCTGGATACGGTCGTTGGCCCAGCCATTGCCGCTTTTAGCCAAGGGAAAAACAAAGCTTGAGCAGATTTCCCAAAACAACACACTGCGAGACTCAGAAGAAAAAGACTTAAATTTTCGTCATTTTGAAGCACCCGAGTTAGCTCTCGGATGTTGAAGGTTTGAGCAGAGTAAAAAGCAATTGCCAAAAGCAGAAAAAAGGCTAAATCTGCCAACCTGTTAAATATGAAAACCTTTTGAGCTTCATCTTCAGCCTCGTGTGAGCGATAAAAACGAACTAAAAAATACGAGGCAAATCCAAGTCCCTCCCAAAAAGCAAATGTGAGAACCAAGTTTTCCGAAAAAACAAAACCAAGCATTGAAAGGATAAAAACCGAAAGCCACAGAAAATAATATGCCTTTTGCTGCTTTATGTACCCGAGACTGAAAACAAAAACCAAAAAACTTAAAAAAATAACTGTTATGCCAAGTGATACATTTTCCCTTGAAAAATCGAATTCAAACGCAACCGGTATGTTATCGAACTCGAAAATCTTCATAAACTGTTGTGCTTAAGCTTTAACTGCAAAGTTGCTAGGATAACTGTTTCAATCACGGCTATACAAAAGAGGAAAAGGATCCCTGCTATAATCAAGGCATCATCTTCAAAGTTACTCTGCGAGTATCTTGCCGCTATAGCCAAAATTACTCCGTTTAAACATAATTCAAGACCTAAAAGCATCAGCAGGGGATTTTTCTTTAAAAAGACAACGCCCAAGCCAGAACTAATGAGAAAGGCTACTACAAATTTAACCATGATATTCCTCGAGTCATTCTCTTGAATCAGAAATCAATAAAATATAAGACACAAGAACGGAGTTTAATAATATAGCGACAGTGATGACGTGGATAAACAGATCGTTCAAAAATTTTTTGCCGATTTCCACAACAGACACACCGCGATCAACAAAATCGAGGTCAGGAAGAGCTAAATAAGAAAACAAGAAAGTCGTTCCAAATATTAAAAAACCTACGAAAATCTCGGTTATCGGTTTTTTTATTTCAGCTTTCAACCCAAGCATTGTTATGGTGAAAAGAATGAAAACTATAATTCCACCAGCATAAACGGCAATTTGACCCAGACCAATAAAAAGCAAATCCTTTTTAATGAGCAAAAACCCAATAAGTGAAGTATTCACAGCCAAAGCTAGTGCTCCTACCAAGGCATATCTTGTGAACAAAACTACGCTTGACGAAACAATAATTCCAAAATATAAAACCGCCTCAATTAACTGAGCCACTTTAAGCCTAGAACCATTAAAACGTTAATGATAGCAAGAGGGAGTAAATACTTCCAACAAAGTTTCATGAGCTGATCATACCTAAAACGTGGCAGAGTCCACCTGATAACAATTTGAATTAAACACAAGAATACAACTTTAACCATTAAGGACAAATGACCCAATAAAAAGCCAAAAACATCGCCTTTTAAACTGACAAATGGCAAGTCCCAACCTCCAAGGAAGCAAATAGCTAACAAAAAGCTCAAAAGAGCAATTTCCGCAAACTCTCCAAACCAGAATAATAGAAATTTCATGCCGGAGTATTCTGTGAAATACCCCGCAACTAGTTCACTTTCGCTTTCCGCAAGGTCAAAGGGACCTCGTTTGGTTTCAGCCATCCCCGCAACAAACATTAACAAAAATCCAAGGGGCATTACAAAAATACCCCACAAATTTTTCTGAGCTTCGCCGATCGCATAAAGATTTGCAGTTTCATACCAGATTGCTGTTGCAAGGAGGGTCAACCCCAATATCAACTCGTATGACAACATTTGAGCCGATGCCCTAAGCGCCCCTAAGAACGCATACTTGCTTCCCGAAACCCAGCCCGCAAGAGTCGTTCCATAAACCGCAACAGTTGTCAGCGCTATCACAACCAGCAAATCTAAATCCGTTGAAATTAATTGAGTGTTATAAGTTGCCTGCCCTACCGAAAACTTCGGTCCAAGCGGCAAAAACGCAAAACACAAAAAAATTGGAAAACACGCCGTCCAAGGGGCCAAACCGTGTAGAAGCGCGGACATGCGGGAGGGCTTAAAATCCTCCTTGGTTATGGCTTTAACAGGGTCGCAAAACAAGGTGTTGAAGAGGCCAAGTTTTGCGAAAAGAAAAACAAAAGGTCGTAAAAAAAACAGATATCTGGGCAGACTCAAGTCAAGCCCTGCCCTGTTGGCTCCGAGTCTATCCTGCATAAGCGCCGACACTTTCCTTTCAAACCAAATATTCATCAGTGTAAGACTGAAAGCTATATTGAGAATAACACCCGTAAAAAAGACGGTTAGAAAAAAACTATCAGCGAACATCCAAGTTTTCCGGTACAGACAAATTTTCCTTGAGATAGGCTAAGGGATCAATTTTGTCGAGCTCAGGAAAGACTTGGATTATCAGTTCAGATTCAGCTTTGTTTTTGCTTGCAAATAAAGCGTTAAACTTCTGTAAGTAGCCATCACAATTGATGAAGTGGCCATTTTTTTCGTAAACGTATTTGCATGGGATAAATACTTCCGCCATGTTTCGCAGTTCGCCATACCCTGAAAAAAGAAATTTAATAGTGTCAAACTGGATAAATTTATTCTCAAAAGACGTAAGACCGACAACGCACAAATTTGTGCTTGCGTCACCATTCCATTCAGGAATCCCTACTTTTTCAAAACTAACCCGATTGGGAGAGTAATCCGGCATTACCAGAATTCTTTCTAAATCAGAAGTTTGACGTCTAACGACAAGTCCATATAATCTGACGTTGGGAAACGCCTCGGACAGTGACTTAAAAACGAGAATATCCTCTAAAGTCAAAAAACTTGAAAGAATGATATTTAAATGTTCTCCATGTCGAACTAAAGACGCAAATGCAGCGAGGGCCTCATGAGTGTTTGAGTCTGTACTGCAAGGTATCTGAGGTTTAAATCGATTGAACCCAAAACGCCCTTCGTCGCACAACCACTCCTTGTTGACTTTTCGGTTATACCGAGCCTTGACTGTTACAATTTCCCCATCACGCTCATGAGCTATGACATTACAGTTTCGAGAGCAACCTACACAAAGAGATTCAGTTGACTTTGTAAACCATATTCGTGTGTTGAACCTCCAGTCCGCGTATGTCAAAGCGCCAACTGGACAAAGATCGATTATGGTTGCGGAGAGCGGGTTATCAACAGTTTTACCTGGGAAAAGGTCTATCTCGCTTCTGTCGCCTCTTGAGACAACTCCGAGTTCACCCGTCCCGGTTATTTCATCGAGAAATCTTACACACCTCGTGCAAAGAATGCACCTTTCCGCATCCAACATGATATGAGTTCCAATACGGACGGCTTTCTTCTTTTTCACTTTCGTTTCTAGCAGCCTGCTCCCCCGTCTGCTATATTCAAAATAGTAGTCCTGAAGCTTGCAATGCCCGCTTTGATCGCACACTGTGCAATCGAGGGGATGATTTTTGAGTATAAACTCTAGATTGGACTCCTGAGTCTCCCTAACTTTTTCACTTGTTAGGTGAGTAAACACTTCCATCCCTTCGGTCACAAAAGTATTACAAGCAATTGCCAGCTTGGGAGAGCCTTTTATTTCAACCTGACACATTCTGCAGTTTCCCACAATACTTAGATCCGGATGATAGCAATAATGGGGTATTTCGATCCCCGCTTGTTTGGCAGCTTCAATTAGGTTTATACCTTTTGGAACCTTTATGTCACAGTTATCGATGCGTATCGAAACAGATTCAGACATTAATGCAAGTAATTCTAAAAAAAGTTAAGGCTGATTTACAGCTACAACCTATCAAGCATTTTTTTTATGAGCTTTTTGTAAACAAAAGAGGCAAGTGAAAAGTTCACAAGTAGCCAGGACAAAGCTATCAAAAAGTATGTCGCTGAACCACTAAGGTCAGTTACGCTATTTTTAAAAAGAAGGGTAAAACTGGTCAAAGGATTGATTAAAAGAAGTGTTTGAATATATTTATCCAATTTTTCAAAGTCATAAATAACCGGTGTGAAGAAAAAAAGAGGGGTCATGAGGTTGGTGACAAGATGCTGTATGTCGCGAAAAAAAACATTCAGTGTACCAAGAATCACATAGGCACAGCAAAAAAATAAAGCAGAAAGTACCACGGACATAAGCGCCCACTGAAAAGCCGGAACAAAGCCAAAAAAAAGTATTGAAATAAATGTCATGGTGGCGACCGTAAACAGAAAATGAATCACCTGAGCTAAAACCGCAGAAACAGTTAGCGTAATTACTTTTAGAGGGACTTTGGATAGAAGGTGCCTGTTGGTTATGAAAATTAGGGGAGCTTCACTGAGACACTGCGCTATCCAATACCAGAAAAAAATCGAGAAACCAAAGGTCAGCGTATCCTTGTCCGTAAAAGGGGTTTTAAGAACAACCTGAAAAGCTACGTAATAAGTTAGAAACAGGACGCAGGGATATGTGAATGACCAAAAAAAACCAAGCAGACTATTCCGGTAACGCGCTATCAAATTATGAAGCGCCAGTCGCCAAGCGATATAAATATCTTTCCGAGGCCATTTCACACGATTGTATATCTAACTTTACAATCAAATTGTTTAGAATAAAACACGTGCGACACGGGCTGATTTATCATCTGTTGGTTTTTTCACTCGTTTTGATGTCATGCGCGGTCAAAGAGACAGAGCCCACAATTGAACAAAAACTCTCTGAACTGGAGGTAGATTTCGAAAAGGGTTATACAAGTTCCGTCGAATCAAAAGCAAGGGAGTTGGCATACAAGCTTCCCAAGGGTACCACACTACGATTGAGAGCTTTTGAATTGTACGCAAAAGCTCTCGAAGAAAACTCCAAGAATGACGAGGCCGCTCGAACTTTTGCACAATTAGCAGAAGAGAATCCATTCGAAAAAACTAGAAGAACATGGCTTCGTAAAAGCGCGGAAAATTATCTTCTCTCAAGAAGTCGGGATGAAGCTGATCCAACGCCTTTGTTCCAAGCTTTGGAGCAAATCAATAATATAGAAAAAATATTTGGGACCTTAGAGGATGGAGAGAAAAAATTAAAGCATCAAATAAAAGAGAAATTAATAAGATATTATCAAAAAATAGTGGAGTTCTACCAAAAACGAGGTAAAAATGTCTCTGCCGACATATATCGTGAAAAAATTGCGGAGCTCGACAAGGAATGAGGTTTGAACTACCCAAACCAAAAGAACTTTTCCTGCTTCTTTCTGACGAAAAGCTGAACAATCTATCAAAAAAAATATTTAAAGTTGCGACTATCTCTGCCGCCTTCGTTTTGGTCTTTGGGATATTTTTTGTAATTTTTTCAGCTTATCGAGAGCTTAAATCTTTTAATGAAAAAATTTCCCTGTTAAAAAAAACCGAACCAAAAGTTCAAAAAATAAACTACTTTAAACGCGTAAATCTCAAACAAATAGAGCAGCAAAAGCTTTTTGGCAACCTTGTTCCTTCAACGAGTCTCCGAATCGAAGCCCCCAAGGCTGTAGAAAAACCAAAATACTCGTTAATAGCCACATTCATTCAACGGCAAAAAAAGTTCGCGATACTGGAAAATGGTGGAACACGCGTTCAAGACGCGTTTGAAGAAGGGGAAAAAGTTTTTGACCAGGCAACACTTGTCAAAGTAATGGCAGGGAAGGTTGTACTCAAATGGAGCGATGGAACCGAGGAAACTTTGGTCTTAGACGAGTCCTACAAAGGGGCTCAAGAGGGTTCCGTGTCAGTTGCAGGCGTTGAAACAACGAAAAGAATTTCTTTAAGCAGAACAACTTTGAATGAATTCCTCGATGATGTTTCTGTTTTTGCTACTCAGGCAAGGGTGGTCCCGTTTTTTCAGGACGGCAGACCCGTAGGACTAAGGCTTTTCGGAATAACTCCGGGTGGAGTCTATCAATTTTTAGGTTTTGAAAATGGCGACATTGTAAAGTCTGTAGAAGGATCTTCAATTTTGAATCTTGCCGATTTTACAAACTTAGTGAGACAATTGAAGGAAAAGTCTAGAATAAGTGTGTTAATTGAAAGAAATAGATCTAATGTTGAGATTATTTACGATATTAGCTAGCGTTTGTTTTCTAAAGCTATCGGTCTGTGAAGATACTCCAGATATCATAGCTAGGGATGCCGATATAGGAGCTCTGATTAAAGTTTGGAGCAAAAAACTGGGAAAAAATTTTATTTTGGACGAGCGGGTAAAAGGAAAAGTTACTTTGTATCTGCCGGGAGATTTGTCCGACAAAGATGCGGAAAATATTTTAGATCTCCTCCTACACTATAAAGGTTTTGCTTCTGTGCCTGTCGGGGAAAATATTTATAAGATTGTTCCGTTGAAGGAGGCGAAGCAGGGCACTATAGAAACGGTTACTGATCCTTCAAAGTTTGCCTCAAAGGTAGTTAGTAAGGTAAGAAAGCTAAAATACACTAGTGCGGACGAGGTCTCAAAGGTTATTCAACCTCTTTTGGGTCCCGACGGCTTTCTTTCTGCAATAACCAACATCAATTCTTTGATGATTATCGATTCTGAACAAAACATAGCGCGGTTAGATTCTTTAATTGATTCTCTAGATGTTCCCTCGGCTGAAATGGAGCTCACTATAATTCCGTTAAATCATGTCGATGCTAAGGAAATAGCAGATAGACTTAAAGAGCTTTTTGACCTTTCGGGCGAAGCAACGGCGCTTACAAGACTTGCGGAAGGAGTGAGAACAAGGATTTCTCCTCAACCGCCTCCTCTTCAACCTGGCGAATCTGCACAAGCACAGGCGGGTCCTCCCATGTTTGTCAGGGTAGGTGGCAAGGAAACTAACATTAAAGTTGTGCCAGACGAAAGAAGTAATAGTTTAATCGTTGTTGCCGATCCGATTAATACTCTAAAAATACGTGCCGTTGTATCTCAACTTGATACCCCTTTAAACCGCAGTGGGAGGCGTTATTATTTTTATAAGTGCAAATTTGCCAGAGCTGAAGATATTGCGTCAACTTTGGCATCTCTTGTTGGCGAGGGAGGTCAAACAACAACCCGCGAACAAACCCGAAGAACAGAGGAACAAGGCACAAGGCGGGATAGTCTTCTTCTCGGAAGAGGCCAAGATAGTGAACGTGGCCGAAGACTTGGCGAAAGCAGGTTAGCATCTGACCGCAGATCGGTAACTGGGGCTAAACTTTCTGATGACTTAAGTATTACCGCCGATCCAGGAACAAACTCCATTGTAATATTTGCAACCCGTCTGGAATACGAAAAGATCCTTTCATTGATAAAACAGCTTGATGTGCGAAAAAAACAGGTTCTGGTCGAAGCAACGATACTCGAAGTTCAAATGCTTAACCAAGTAAGCGTAGATTTTGACTTTATAACATCACTGTCGGGCAAGGAGGCCGGAGCTTTTTCTCAAAAAGGTCTTAAGGATTTGGCTAGCATAATAAAAGATCCTCTTAGTTTATCCGGTTTTACTGCAGCTGTGGCCGGTGTAGGCACTTTGAAAATAGGCGACAACGTTATCATTCCTTCTCAAGCGGCTTTGGTGTCTGCAGCGCAAGCTTCCCAGATAGCTAACGTGTTAAGTGCGCCACAGATACTTACATTGGACAACGAAGAAGCGGAGATTTTGGTTGGACAAAACGTGCCTTTTGTCGTCTCGCAGTCGGTTGACCGGACTAATTTAGAAAGTAGATTTAACCAGATCGAAAGGCAGGACGTCGGTATTACCCTGCGAATACAACCCCAAATCGCCTCTCAGGATCTTGTAAATCTAAAAGTTTTTCTTGAAGTTTCATCAGTTGTTCCGGGCACTACCGAGAGCGAACAAGGACCCACGACGAATGTTAGAACTTTGGACACAACAATTTCCGCAAAGAATGGTCAAATGATCGTCATTGGAGGTCTGATAACGGACGATGTTTCAGGCAGCACTGACGGAATACCGTATTTAAGGGATATACCTGTATTTGGTTATCTCTTTGGCGGGTCAGCTGACAGAAAGGAAAAAAGAAATCTACTGCTATTCATAACCCCTAAAGTGCTTGTTGACCAATTCGACCTAAGAGACGAGACTGTGACTCGCAGCTCCAAATTGCGAGCAAGCATTTCGGAAATTCCCGACTCAGTTTCGAGAGATGACGTATTGCTCAATCCTGCCATGGACGACGTTTTAATTTTTGAAAACTTGGTAAATCCTAATTATCCACAACCCGGCGCTAAAGAAACACCAAATTCAACAGCTAGGTCAGGGATGTCTGGGGTAAACGTTGAAGCGCAAAACAAAAATACCTATTCCGCCACCTTAAGATTAACTTCGGCTTGCCAGAAGGATAATCTTCCTTTTAAAGTTATTAGCGATCGTGTGTGTATTTCTAATATACCAGAGCACTTATACTTGAAACTTAAAAATGCGCGTAAAGTTTCGTACTCGCTTGGTCTTAAAAAGTGCGTGTTTGAAATTACCGAACAGGAACAGGGGCGCGAATGTTACAACCTAACAGGTTACGAAATAGCCAATTTTGGCAAAGAACCCTGGGGATTTGACAATATCACCGATTAGTATGGTTTTCGATTACCGAAGTATCGATATCCCTGACCTACAAGATAAATCTCTGCTGAATAAATTAGTTGGAACTTGGGCTAGGGATAACTTAGTACTTCTTTGTTCATATAACGGAGAGAATGTTTTATTGGTGGGCAGTGGTTTAAAGAGCTACTTCCCGATTTTTCAGATAAAAAAAATCCTCGGGCAGGATATAAAAATTGTTACTTGTGAAGACGAAGCCATTCTTAAAGCTTATTCAGAACTAAGAAGCAAGCTGATGTCTGATCCATCACTGACGTCTTTGTCAGGATATATCGACGGTAACTATGACGATTACTCTGTTAAGTTCGAAGTGACGGAGGCTTCGGATGAAGACGCGCCAGTTATCAGGTATGTTAATTCTTTAATCTTTAGGGCAAGGCAACAGAAAGCTTCCGATATACATATTGAGCCATTTGAAGACTGTGTAAAAATCAGGTTCAGAATTGATGGTGTACTGTATGATGTGGCTAAAGAGGAAAAGGCTTTTACTTCGTTGATTATCTCAAGGATCAAGATACTCGCTGGGATGGACATCGCGGAGAGGCGTCTTCCTCAGGACGGCAGAATAGGGGTGACAGTTGGCGGAAGAGAACTGGATCTTAGGGTTTCATCAATCCCTACACAGTTTGGAGAAAGGGTTGTTCTCCGGCTGCTTGACAAAAGTTCCTCGCTTCTACAGTTGGAAGACTTAGGGCTTGATGGTGAAAACCTAAAAACTCTTAGCAGTTTAATTCAGAAACCAAATGGGATAATTCTTGTGACAGGTCCTACAGGAAGCGGAAAAACGACGACTTTGTACGCGTGCTTGAGTAGAATAAACACTCAAGACAAAAACATTCTTACGGTGGAGGATCCGATCGAGTATCAAATACCCGGAATCGGTCAGATGCAGGTCAACCCAAAGATTGGTTTTACATTCGCGGCAGGTTTACGCTCGATTTTAAGGCAAGACCCGGATGTAGTGATGATTGGAGAAATTCGAGACACTGAAACTGCAGAAATCGCCATCCAAGCCTCTTTAACTGGTCATCTCGTTTTTTCAACTTTGCACACTAATGACGCTCCGGGAGCTATAACAAGACTGATTGATCTAGGGGTGGA
>JANWWW010000029.1 GCA_025055295.1 Deltaproteobacteria bacterium
CTCTGGTGACAGTAATTTTGGTTTATGTGGGCACAGCAGATGTAAAAGTGGCAACAATTTTGCTTGTGATGAATGGGCAGTTATTAACACCGATGCTCACAAGTTTTTGTCGTGTTTAGCTTTTGACACTCCCATTTTGGGTAACAGCCCTGTTAGGTACGGGATAGCTTTATTCAATTTGGGGTTAGATCTTAAAATGCCAGCTTTTAAAGATCATCAAACCATGAACATACGTCCTGACGCGTGGACATGGAATAGCACAACAAGAAATTTTTCGCATCTCTATCTGGTAGGTAGATTAAGAGGACTCATTTTAACCTTTATGCCCCACATTGATATCTCTGTCGCTGGAGGTTTGCGATGTCATCCAACAATGAATATCGAACAACAAATTGAGGAAGTACTGAGGGATATACTTAAAAAACCAAGAATATCATTAACCAATAATTTGGAAGAGATTAGCCAGTAATTAATGCGTATTAAAACCGATACTTGACAAGTCAAGGTAGTGTCTAAAAATTCGATTGCAAATCCCTCGGATAAAAATTTTAATGTTGTTTAAATAAATTACTTGAGGCTTTCCAATTCATTTTTGAAAAAATGCAGTTTTTCAGAAAAGTTTGTATAAAGGGTTAGGGTAGGCGATAAAAAAGCATCGAAAAAACTGTCTGTCCAAACTTGCCACTTCCAGCATAAAAATTACTAATCTCGATAGACTTAAATCTCTACGCTTATTGCTCCAAAAATACACTTATAATTATGAAAAACCTTTAACCGGGCATTAAGGTAATGTACCGCAAATTGTTGTGGGCAACGATCAAATTCCAACGAGGTGCCCGAGATCCAGTTGCTACAAAAATTACTTCAGAGAGGGAAATCTGATTGATAACTTAATAATTTAGGTTGCAGAAATCGCGAAAATTATATTTAACCTTTATTGAGTATCTTCAAGATATTTCTATTAAAATTTCCCTCATGAAATTTACCTCTTGGGGTAATTACCCGAAAAATTTAAATTCGTGCTACATTCTTTCAAAAGACGAGCTACCCATTCTAAATCTTCCGTTTTTGCCCTACGGCAAAGGCAGAAGTTACGGAGACGTTTGTTTGACCCGTCACGGGTGTTACATACTGACATCAAATAAGAATTTTATCCTTGATTTAGACCCTCAAAATCTACTACTTCGGGTAGAGGCAGGAGTAACCTTGAAGACGATTTTAGAACTAATTACAAAACATAACCTATTTTTACCTGTTGTTCCGGGAACCCAACATGTGACAGTCGGGGGAGCCATAGCCAACGATATTCATGGCAAAAGCCATCACTTACACGGCTCGTTTGGCAACAATGTTCTTAGTTTAAAGCTCACGACCTCTAGCGGAACCAAGGAGTTATGCGAAAATAGCCAAGAATTCCGTGCAACCATTGGAGGTTTGGGGCTAACAGGCCTAATTCAAGAGGCAGTCATAAAGCTGATAAGAATTCCAGGGACAACAATTTCTCAAATAAATAAAGTTACACTGACAGTTGAGGAAACGGTCTCAGTTTTAGAGGAATTATCATCATCGTACACTTATACAGTTTCTTGGCTTGATCTTCTGTCTCAAAAATTCAGGGCTATAGTTATGGGAGGAAATTTTACAGATTCAAATACTGGCTATAAAAAAACAGAAAAGCCTGCGCTTTCTTATCCGTTCTTTTTTAAGATCATTAACAATGTAACACTTAAAATCCTAAATGAGATTTATTTTCTACTAAACCAAAGAAAACACACGGAATTCTTAGTCGATTATAAAAAATTCTTTTTCCCTCTGGATATCATCGATAACTGGAACAGAGCCTATGGTATTGACGGTTTTATTCAATGGCAGTCAGTTTTGCCAAAAGATGCAAAGTTGCTTAAAGAGTGTATAGGAATAATTAAGAAGTCGGAGTGTGTCCCCTGCCTCTGTGTTTTAAAGGATTTCGGGTCAATTCAGCCTAAAGGCCTTCTGTCTTTTCCACAGGCAGGTTACACGCTAGCTGTGGATTTTCCGGTTAGTTACGACACATTTAAGTTGGTGGAAGAACTGAACAAGTTTGTAGCTGACGCTCACGGAAAGATTTATCTAGCAAAAGACGCTTTGCTAAAAAAGAAAGAATTTTTAAAGATGTATCCTGAGGTGAATGATTTTGTAAAATACAAGGACAGAAATTTCTGCTCTGATCTTTGGAGACGTTTGGTTGAATGAAAAGGATAGTTTGTTTTGGAGCCAATTCCGATATCGCGAAAGCGCTTCTTAGAAAGCTTGCTGAGTTGGAGCCCTCTGAGTTTTTCCTTTTTGGCAGGCAAATTGAGGAGCTAGAGAGACAAAAAAATGACCTTATTGTTTTAGGAGCAAAGGAAGTTCAGTGCTACCGCTTTGATGCAGAGATGAAATCGGGGCAAAATATTTTTCATAATATGTCGATTGATGAATGTTTTTCAGTTTTTGATAACGCGGATTACGTTGTTTTGGCACACGGCTATCTTCCAAGCAAAGTTTTTAACGATTTGAGTGAGGCTGAAAGAACTTTTTATGTTAATTGTTTAAGTTTCATTTACATAATCGAAAAGACAGTTGAGCTTTTTAAACGCCAAGGTTTTGGAAAATTAATTTCCATTACATCTGTTGCAGCCGACAGAGGCAGAAAAAAACTTGGGTACTACGCGGCTGCTAAAGCAGCCGTTGACAGTTTTTTAAGTGCAATAAGACAATCAGTAGCTGAATATCCTGATATCAGCATCATTACTGTAAAACCGGGCTTTATTGTTACCAAAATGACATCTCATATCAGGGGCCCCTTCCCTTCAACGCCGGAATTCGTGGCGAAGGACATTGTATCCGCCATATTAAAAAACAAGCAAGTTGTGTACACTCCATGGTTTTGGCGATATATTATGTTGGCAATTAAGTTGGTGCCTGAAAGTCTTTTCAGAAAAATGAATTTTTAAAAAACTCAATTGGAAATGTCCAAAACGCGTCAAATAAAATTGTTGTCAAAAAATCAAAACCTCCCAGAATAACAGATAGGCACAGAACTGTTTGTATGAAATTCATAGATATAACAAAAACAAGACCTGTGAGCTTTCCGCCGGGGACTGCGTCAAAATCAGACTGTTCCGGAGATATCTCGCTGGTGTTGAAGGTTAGATCAAAAGAGAGAGAGAATACGAAAATAGCTTCTTTTATAACCTTTTCTACTCCCAGGAAAACCGTCCAAAAGGGGGTAGTAAAAAGAGTAACAAACGGAAAAAAATACGGAGCCAAAGCTATAAAAGGATTGTAATGTTTGGTCTCTGTCGAATACTCATACTCAAACTCTCCTTCTAAAGCATTTTTGATCTCAAGTTTTTTGGGCCTGTTGCCAACGAGGCCAGAAACTAACTTGTGCTTAAACTCATGGTAAAAAACTCTTAATTTGCCCTGAACACTTAAAGCTCCTAAAAAACCCAAAAAACCAAAAATCAGTCCTAAGATATTAGGATTAAAAAGGGTTAAATTTCTCAAAAAAGCAAAGAATGTTAACAATGCTATAACGAAAGAAGAAATTGAGCTAATAGCAAAAAGCATTTTAAAGAAACTTGATTTTTAACGTCTTAATCTAACATTATTGTAGCGAAATGCGTATACTTTGCCTATGTAAAAGAGTTCTTGATTATCAGACAAGACTTACAATCTCGGGCACCCAAGTTATTTCAGACAACGGCAAATTCATTTTAAATCCTTTTGATGAAATTGCAGTTGAAGAAGCCGTTAGGTTAAAAGAAAGCGGAGTTGCGTCAGAGCTGGTGGCTTTAAGCGTTGGATCCGATGAACAACCTGTTCGTTACGCGCTGAGCATGGGGTGCGACAAGGGTATACTTATAAAATCAGAAGAAACCAGCGATCCAGTCTATGTGAGTAGCGTGATTGCCGATTACATTAAAAATCAGGTTTTCGATTTGGTTCTTTGTGGAAAACAGGCTATAGATACCGACTCAGGACAAATTCCAGGAAGAATCGCGGGACTCCTTAACTGGCCGTTTGTTGCTTATGCATCAAAGATAACCTGTAACCAAAATAACATCATTGTTGAAAAAGAGGTGGATCAAGGAATCGAAGTTGTTGAAACGCCTCTTCCAGCGATCGTAACGGTTGATCTTCGACTGAATACTCCAAGGTTTCCACCTTTGCCTGCTGTTTTGAAAGCAAAATCTAAACCTCTTGAGGTTATAACAACAGACATGTTGTCAAACCCCAGTGTCACAGTTATGTCACTGTCGATCCCAAGCAAGGAGAGAAAAAGACAGGTTGTTGATAATGTGGATGATTTTTTAAAGATTCTATCTCAAGCGTTGAACTGAGATGATAGGAGTCTTGTTAAATTTTGACAGCAACAACCATTTGACAAAAAACTCATATAGAGTTTTGGAAGTTGCCTCGAGGTTGTCCACTATTTACAAAAAAGATGTCATGGGTTTGTTTTATCAAGATGCTTCCAAGGACAGTAGAACCGCCACCGTGCCCGGGATTATCAAACGTTTGATCGAAATTAGAACCCCTTCAAGTTACGAAGCCAAGGTAAACGCGCTTGCAAAGCTTTTTAAGGAACTAAACCTTCAAATTTTTGTGGCAGAGCACAACACCTTCTCAAAGGAAATTATTCCCCAGGTTGCAGGCAAGCTTGGGCTTCCTATGATAACCGATATTGTTGGTTTCACCCAAGACGGAGGCTTTAAAAAATACTTGTATTCGGGAAGTATCCTAAGTGAATTAAAGTTGCTAAGCGACACCTTTTTCTTAACCGTCAGAGCCAATGTTTTCGATGAAACAAAACAGCCTTTAGTGGAATTACAGTGTGAAATGTTTGAATTCTTGGATGGCAGAGACAAAATCATAGAGTTGAGGGCTAACTCATCAGAAAGGCCTGATCTTACCACCGCGTCAGTGGTAGTAACTGGTGGAAGAGCTCTGGGTTCCAGAGAAGCGTTTGAAAATTTGATTTTTCCGTTAGCAGACTGTCTAAAAGCCGCAATTGGAGCCACCAGAGCAGCAGTTGATAATGGTTATGCTCCAAACGACTGGCAAGTTGGGCAAACAGGAAAAGTCGTAGCGCCCTCGGTCTATTTGGCCATAGGTGTTTCAGGAGCTATTCAACACATAGCTGGCATAAAAGACTCTAAGTTCATCGCTGTGATCAACAAAGACCCGAGCGCGCCTATTTTTGAACACGCTGACCTATTTTTGGTTGCGGATCTTTTCAAGGCTGTTCCTGAGATTACCGAAAAACTTCGGAATAAGAATTACTAAGATCGTTTTTGCTTGATTAAAACGTAATCTGTCTGTTCCGCCGCGCTGGAACGAGTTATACCAACAATGCTCCTTCAGTGAATTAAATCTGGTAAGTATAAGCTTTAAAGGCGAGCTGTAAAAGCTTGTTAGCACTCAATCTCGGAAAATTTTTTGAGAATAGTCTTGCCGAAAAATTCAATTTTAAAGCAAGGTAAAAAAACTTAACGTTCTGCTATTAGGTTATTTTTGCTTTTTGCCAAATTTTGTTGCGTAGTTGAGTTTCTCAACGAACCCCTTAAAGTTTATTAAAAAGGGCCTCTTGAGCTTAAAGGCAATCTCATTTAAAAACTTGACTTTTTACGCATGCTCATAATGATTTGATCAATCCGTTTGACGGCTGACTCTATTAACTGATCTATAAGCCTCTAATTTCTCGCTTGTTGATCTTTTTTCTTTTCAATAGTTACGGGAATTACTACCACTAAACCATCAGGAGACACTAAAATTAGGCGCAAATTGTTACAAGGAATTAAGTGCGCCCCTGAAACTTGTATATTTAAGTTTAAAGTTATCTGCGACACAACCTCAACATGGGTACTGTCATGCGAGGTTCCATTTTTTTTATTTACCTCAATTAACCCCACATTCACGGTGGATGGGTTATTACTACTTGGGGAAGCGATAAGGATATGTGATTCAGCTATGTGCACTCCGTTCAGTAACGAATTGTCAGAAACGCTCGGATAGTACCACCTGTTTTTTTGATTGGTAAACGTATCCCACAAATAGTTATTCGTTTCATCATCACTCAAAACAATCCCATATCTAAAGGTGGCTTCAACGAAATAGCCTTCTAGAACTTGTACTTCGAAAGTTTTACCTTCAGCTGTAAGTAGCATCAAAGAATTTGAGGAGTCATTTGAAAAAGCCAAATATTCCGACAAGTAGGGTCTATGCGGTTTTCCGGCAACTATGGCTTGAGAAATTGGTTGATTTGCACTTCCCAGCTTGTAAAGTATCGTTTGAAGCTGGGTATCCGTTGACCCGGACATGTTGTTTTGATCGCCCACTCGGTTTTGTTCGTTCTTGGACACTAATACAACATAGGCCATGGCACTGCTTTTATTAATAATGAAACGTCCATCAATTGCAGTTTGAGTTTTGGAATTTTTAAATAAAACATTTAAAGAACTCCGGTTAAGGTCATAATTAAATGCTCCTTGCGAATTAAGAATGAGTAGGCTGTGTACACCAAACTTTATTAAATCTGCAGTGATTGGGACTGGATACAAATTATATAGTTCAAAAATTATTTTCCTGTCCTGAAAGTCTATCGAGCGTTTTTCCATAGGTAACACATCTTTAGGCAGTCTAAATCCATGAGACAAAAAGTCCATCCTACCAATCATCTCGTTATCATCTCGTCGAAGTCCTTGAGTAAAGTAGAGAGGTTGTTAGGCGATGGCGCGGGACTGTTTTCCAGTTCCTCTTGCCCAAATGCAGTTTAACACGCAAAAATAGTTATTGTGCTTGACAAGGTCAATAACCTCGTAAGCCTTGGTAATTTCGTTGCAATTCGAGGACAGGTTCCCTATCATTGGCCTTTGTTTTAAATTTGTCCAACATATCAAAACTTTTAAAATTAATTAATCCCATCCATCCAAGTATTTCTACAGGCTTAAACTCGTGGATGATCCGCTTGTGGATACTTTTGTTGAATTGCCGCTCAACAAACACCTTACTAAAACTCCTTCTCCTAATAACTCAGTTATACCCATCTGTAAAACGAAGTCCTATAACCTAATGTGAAATCTTGTGGTTATTGACATTTATATTTCCAGCATGGATTGTTGTTATTATCGATATATTTGACTGTTTTTATCTTTCCATTACAACAGTCAAGCATGCATTTTTTATTCGCCTTCGGATCGTGGGGTCTATAAACGGTTCCGCTAGGAGGAATTGGTACTGGTTCTGTAAAATGTAGACAACACCTATGACACGCTGATTTCTTACACTGCTTGCATTCCTGCGCGTTTTTCGGAGTACAGCACAATACCCCGTCACGTCTACAGTGAGAAGGGGGATCAAGAGGCGCTACCAAAAAATTAATTAACGAAGAAATCTCATCCTCGTCGTCCAAGTCAAAGGCAGTAGGCACCGTTTCCTCCTTGCAAGCTTCATCTGGCTATTCAGTAAAAGGTGCCTCCCTGACATCGGCTTTAGTAAAACATACTAGAACAACTATAGCAAATAACTTTCTCGTCATGATATTTCAAATTATTTGTGATTAATCAACCCTTAAGTTGCATATTTTAAAAATTTTTAATTCAAACTCACTATTTTTGAAAAATATGTTGAAGAAATAATGAAATCGAGAGGAAGATCAATAGCTCTAAAAGTTATGCTTTTCAACTAATTTTGGAAATTTCTGGTGATGTCAAGGTATTGTTCCCTTGAATGAGTTTCATTAAAACTTACATAAATCTATTAAAAATAAGTCCAAACTATCTTGTTGAAGTTTTAAATAAGGTACGCCAAGAATTAGACTATTAGAAGTTCGGCAGTAGTGGTTTTACAAATAACAAACGCTATATACCGCCTCTTTGCATCTTGCTACGGATGGGAATACTATTTCTTCTAAAGAAAGTGAATAGGGCATTGGCACTTCCAAGCTGCTTACTACTTCGACTGGGGCATCTAGGTAATCAAAACAATCTTTTTGGATTAGATAAGCTAGGTAACTACCATAGCTTGAAATTTCATGTTGCTCCTGAATAACAACCACCCTATTAGTCTTACGGACTGACCCAAAGATCAAATCTTTGTCAAGAGGTCTTAGAGACCGAAGGTCAACAACCTCAGCGTCAATATTGTCTTGCTCGAGTTCTTCGGCTACCTTCAAGGCTAAATGAACATTTTTTGACCAAGAGATTAAAGTCACATCCTTGCCTTCTTTCTTGATATCACCTTTCCCCAGCGGTATCAAATACTCTTCATCAGGCACCTCTCCTCTAAGTGAGTACGTTAACTCGGACTCGAAGAAACAAACAATGTTGTCATCTCTAATGGCTGTTTTCAAAAGTCCTTTCATGTCGTAAGGTGTAGATGGAGCCACAACATACAGTCCCGGAGTGTAGGCATAGAAATGTTCGAAAGAGTTCGAGTGCTGAGCGGCCAATTGCTTCGCAGCCCCACCTGCGCCCCTAAAAACTATGGGACAAGTCAGTTGTCCGCCAGACATCAATCTTGCTTTTGCAGCTGTATTAATTATTTGGTCAATGGCAATCAAGCTAAAGTTAAAGGTCATAAACTCGACTACGGGTCTAAAACCTAAAAATGCCATACCAATTCCAAGACCTGCAAACCCGTTTTCTGCTATTGGAGTATCAATTACCCTGTCAGGGCCAAATTCTTTAAGCAAACCTCTCGAACATTTATACGCGCCATCGTATTCTCCGACTTCTTCACCAAGCAAAATAACTTTTTCATCTCTTCTCATTTCCTCCGCAAGCGCGTCCCTTATGGCTTCTCTAATCTGAATTACGGCCATAATTCACCTCTTAGCTATTCACGTAAACATAATTGGTGACAGTCGCCGGATCCGGAAATTTAGCAGCTTCAGCCCTACTAAGGCCTGTTGTTATTTCTTCTTCCACCTCCTTTTTGATTTTTTCAACGAGCGATTGGTATCCCTTGTCTAGTAAGATTTTCTCTAGTTGTAAAATACAATCTTTTTTCTTCATTTCCTCAACTTCTTCCTTGGTTCTATAAGTCCCTGGATCTGCCATTGAGTGTCCCCGGTAGCGGTAGCATTTTATGTCAATAAGAGTTGTTTGGTTTTTAGAACGCGCTCTTTCAACAGCCCGTGATACACAGTCTCTTACATCAAACACGTCGAACCCGTCTGCGCAGTCTCTTGCAACCGGATAACCCAACGCTCTTATTGACAAATCCTCTACAGGACTAGTTTTGTGAAGTGGTGTTCCCATCGAGAAGTAATTGTTTTCAATTATCACAATTAACGGCAGACCCCAAAGGGCTGCTAAGCTTAATCCTTCGTGAAAAGGGCCTATATTTATTGCTCCGTCTCCGATAAAGCACAATACAACCCCTCCAGTTTTGTTCTTTTTTACGGCCCAGGCCATACCCGCAGCCACTGGAACATGCGCTCCAACTATTCCCCAACCGCCATAATAGTGATTTTTGACATCATAAAAGTGCATAGATCCGCCTCTTCCCTTAGCACATCCTGTATCTTTCCCAAGTAACTCCGCAAAGCCTGCTTCAACGGACCCACCACAGGCTAAATAATGACCATGACATCGATAAGCCGAAATAACGTAATCCGTGGAAAGGTTTATTGCAGATATAGCGCCTACGGCAACGGCCTCTTGGCCAATGTATAAATGTAGGAAGCCCCCTATTTTTCGCTCTGTGTAGAGCCGAGCTGATTCTTCCTCAAATCTCCGAATTAAAAGCATTTTGCGGTAAAAGTTAGCAATCTCACTAATATCCATGTTGTTTTTTACAGTACTTAATTTATACTAGTCTTTTAGGTTAAAAAACAACAAAGGTTTTTTATGCAAAAGGTTTTAGCGGTTGATCCATCCTCATCATCACTGGGATGGGCTATCATCGATACACGTGAAATACCATTGGATGCGGGTGTCTTTTATTATAACACTGATATTTCTATATCAAATAGAGTTAAACATATTGTAAACGAAATCAAACATATAATAGATTGTTACAACCTTAAAAGAGGCGACTACTTTGTAGTCGAATCCAGCGCAGGCTGTATTAATCCAAGGACGTTTCTTATTTTAGAGCGAATACGCGGCGCAGGCGAAGCTGTAGCGCTGCTCAATGGACTGACAGTTCTTGGTAGGATAAACCCTAGATCGATACATGTAAACCTTCTCGGTATAAAAAAAAGCCTTGCGCGCGTATTTGTTAAGTCTGCTATCCGGAGTTACGTTGAAAAACAGTTTTCGGCATTTCTAAAATCTGCAGAAATCGAAGTAATCCCAAAAAATCAAGACGTATTCGATGCCTTGCTATTAGGGTACTATTTTGTGCGAATTCTGAAAATGTGCAACAATGGAGGGGATGTATCGGCTTATCTTACTGACATTTAGTTGGCTATTTTGTGTCACAGCACCCAACAACGTAACCATATGCACACAAAATTTGCATAACTTTGGCCAGGAGAAAGGACCTATAACCCAAAATTTACGAGCAACTCTCCTGGGAGAGAGAATTAAAAACGGAAAATGCGATATTGTAGCGCTACAAGAAGTAACGGCAAAAAGGACAGACTATGCAAGAAAAACTTGTAAGGTTTTAACCGACAAGCTGAAAGAATTAACCTATGCGGATTGGGATTGCGTTGTTGGCGACACCGAGGACGGGCCTCATAGATTAGCTTTTATATGGAAAGTCAGAAACATTAATCTAGTTGAGGCTTTTTCGTACAAAAACTTGGATGTTCCGAAGCTGTCAAAAATTGACGCTTCCAGTCATTTTAACAGGATACCTTTAGAGGCGATTTTTAGGATCAAGTTTTCCGAAGTCAGTCGGTATGTTGCTGCGATTAACATTCATCTAAAATCCAAGGCAGGAGCGGAAAAAGATCCAACCGGACTAAAATGGGAAATTGTTAGAATGGAGCAGGCGGAAGCAATTCGAAAACAAGCGCTTGATAGGCTAATTTCTCGAAAAGAAAAGATGCCTGTACTAATACTAGGCGATAGAAACTCTGATTATCGATCACCAACAGCCAAGATTTTGGCTGGAGAACTTCATCTCGCTGACTTTGCAGGAAACGCTCCGTGCCGAATATCGAAGAGTTTGGTTCCGGTATGCTTAAAGGAAATACCCCGAAATCCAATTTTTGCGAGCCCGATAACACTCGACAAGGCTAATCTGTCAGTGGGCGGCACATTTCGATACAGAAAAAAGTTACAGTTTTTGGATGACATATTGATAGACGTTAACCATCTTGGTTTAGTTCAAAAGTCCCATTTTAGCTTGAAAGAGTTTGATGCTGGCATAATCTTTGAGCCATTGGAGGCCTCAGATCACGCTCTTTTATGGGCAAAATTGAAGTTCTAAAGCATTCGATACTGCTCGGCTTTAGTGGTCCAATGTATAATTTTTTTGTTTTAATTGAATTCCCAGAAAAACTTTCCGAGGAAGTCAGTAAATACATTTTCAGGATGTAAAAAATTTGCGATTTTGCTCAGGACTACCAAAGCCCTTTAGGATATTCAAACCTACAGCGCGCGAAGTTTTTCACTCGACACAAAATTTTATAAAAGTGTTACGGAATATCCACACATCTTTTAAGGAGTAATATTCTTTACGGTGTACAAGTTACATCCACTTACGCTTGATGAAAAAAAAATCAACCTATTCACTTGATGGACTGTTCTTCGCAAGTGACGTGTTCCATTATCTGTTCTCTCGAATTACTTTGTTGTGTCTTAATGTCTATTTTCTTAACTGGTTTATCTATATTTTTACCAATGGTTCGACTTAAAGGGTTGTAATCAAAAAGTTTCAAGAAAGAATGATGGCTCTGAGAATTTAGATAACCTTTGAGTGTTATCTTAAGAAACTTAATTCGACGAGAATGCTTCGCAGTTTGTCAAGCTCAACCGGCTTTGAAAGCCATTTTGTTAGTCGGATATCGTAACTTTGACAAAGCTGGGATAACTGTTCCTTATCCAAAATGCCAGAGATTAGAATTACCGGAAGGTCGTATGTCAGGTCACTAGACCTTACGAGGTGCAGCAATTCCTTGCCATCCATGTCTGGCATCACTATGTCGCTGATTAATATATCCACCGCTTCTTGCTCATGCACAAGCGTTTCAAAGGCCGTTTTACCGTTAGTACAGTGAATACTTTCAAAACCGTATTTGTTTAAAATATTCTCCAACATTAATGCGGAGACTTCTTCGTCTTCAACAATTAAAGCGGTTTTTTTGTTAAGCATCATAAATCAGTTAACACTATACTTTTCCATTACCTTCCTTTCAATTTTCGCTTTTAGACGCTTACTGACACCCGAATATGACTTGACTGACTGATTTATGATTGGAGCTGGAAGGTTGACTATATAATTTTCGAACAATTCGAGAAAAACCTCGAGACCAAATTCTCCACGATCTTTAACTTTTTGTGCCATTTCCTTGAGCACTTTGAGGGAACTCTCTGGCTCCATCCCGGAACTGCGTATCGCTGCCACCAGATCCACCTGCTTGGCTATTTCAGGCACTAGTAACGATATAGCCGCTCTTTCTCTGGCTTCGCTTCGCTCTTTTTTGACCCGTGTCGCCAAGTGTGTAATTTCTCGTAACTGCTCAACCGAAAATGGTTCACAGAGGATCCCGTCCGCGCCATCCATCATTACTTCCGCCAAAACCGCTTTGCCTTCTGCCGCCGAGGGAAGAACTACTACATAAGCGCTATCCTGTCCGCCTTTTGTTTGCTTACCCTGCTGGATCAGGTTTTTGACAACCTGCTTTCCTAAGCGGTTGCTAACAAATACAACGTCAACGTGTTGACTTAAGCTTAACTGATTAAGAGCTTCATTTGGCGATGAGAACTGGACAACATGTTTTATATCGGGTACGGAACTTGTGCTTTGACGCAATCTAAGACGGGCATCTGAATCCGGATCAACTATAAAAACCCTAAAACCGAAAGACATTAACTATGTAATCGCAAATAAACAAAGTTTCTTTACTATTTTTTTACATCGACACGGTCTGCGTCTTTACGTCATAACCCTTTTCATTTAAAAGTGAGATTACTGTCTTACAGTCAATGGCCAAAGTTTTAGTATTGTCTGCCGGGTGCAAATGCACTGTTTCTAAAATTACTGTATTGTCGAAAAAAATATCTATTTTAGCCTGCCGTACCAGTAAGCTCAGAACGGATAGACTTCCGGGCTCGCAAGCAAGAACCTTTCTACAAAGATCTACCGGGGCAAATTCAAGGTCCGTGCAGCCAGTTATCTTTTTAAGTACTTTTACCGAGAGTCTACTCGAGCATGGCAGTACCACGAGAAAAACTTTGTCACATTTTTTTGAGTGCAAGAGAATATTTTTTACATCAGTGCCCTGAATATTAAGATCATTATCAGAACAAGAATGAAATGGTTTGTGATGGTACAATTCGAATGTAACATTCCTTTCTTTTAAGTATTCAAGTATCTGGTCGGATATCAAAATTCTTCCTATTTTTAGTTTATCTTGCAAATTTTATAAAATTCAACAGAATGCCTGACTTTGAATACGCGATAACTGTGCTCCATCTCCATAAATCATTTGGCAACAGAGTTGTCATAAAGGACATGAGCCTCAGTTTTTTTCATGGCGCAAAAATTGGAATACTGGGGAGCAATGGGTCTGGCAAATCGACTTTTTTAAAAATTCTTGCAGGTCAAGACAACGATTTCAAGGGACAGGTCAAAATTTCATCTCGACTTAAGGTGGGTTATCTGTCTCAAAATGTTGATATTGAAGACAAACGGACTATCCGAAACATATTTTTTGAAGATAGCCTTAGAGAATTAGTAGCGGCTCTCAACAGATACAACGAAATTTCGGAAAAGTTTGCTGATCCTGAATTAAATCCCGATGAATTTGACACATTACTTAACGAGCAATCACAACTACAGGAGCTGTTAGACAGAGAAGATGCATGGGATTTGGACAGAAAAGTTGAAATAATTGCGAGAGCGCTTGGAATCAGGGACCTTGATCAAAACTTTTCCACACTATCAGGGGGAGAGAAAAGACGGGTTAGATTGGCGGTACTCATTCTGTCTCGACCAGACATTCTTCTTCTCGATGAGCCAACAAATCATCTAGACGCGGAGGCTGTTCTGTGGCTTGAAAAATTTTTAAAAAATTTTAAAGGAACGGTTCTGGCGGTTACCCATGACAGGTATTTCCTTGAAGAAACCGCCGAGTGGATACTTGAGCTTGATAGAGGCAATTATTACCCATTTAAGGGGAACTACTCAGAATGGCTTAGGCAAAAGCAGGAAAGGATGCAACAAGAAAAGAGAACTCAGGAAGCGCGGTTCAAAACTTTGCAAAGAGAACTTGAGTGGGTTAATTCCAGCCCTAAAGCAAGGTCTTCGAAAAACAAAGCAAGGCTAAACAATTACGAAAAATTGCTTGAAATTGAAAAGTCAGAGGAAGTCAAAAACCTTGAGATTTTCATACCCAATGGCCCTAGGTTAGGGTCCAATGTCATCACGATAGAAAACATAACAAAAGTAAAGGGTGATAAAGTTCTTTTTTCGAATTTTAGCCTGACAGTGACCCCAGCGAGCGTTTTAGGAATAATTGGTCCTAATGGGGCAGGAAAAACAACTCTATTCAAAATAATTACAGGCGAGGAGCAACCTGACTCCGGAAGAGTCTTGTTAGGCGAAACGGTTGTAATTGGTTACGCCGATCAACTTCGAGGCAAGCTAAACAAACAGCTGAGAGTTTGGCAGGCAATCACTGACTCGGACGATGAACAGGTAAAAATCGGCAACCAATGGGTCAATGTAAGATCCTATTTGGCGCGTTTCAATTTCACCGGAGATGATCAACAAAAATCCGTAGAGGTTTTGTCTGGAGGTGAAAAGAACCGTTTGCTTCTAGCCAAAATTCTCACGAAACCTTGTAATGTTTTGCTTTTGGATGAGCCCACAAATGATCTTGATATTGACACAGCTCGAGCTCTGGAAGAGGCGATCTTGAATTTTGCCGGGGTCGTGCTGGTTATCAGCCATGACAGGTGGTTCCTTGACAGAATTTGTACTCACACTTTGTGCCCTCTAGGAGCGGGGAGTTGGGCTCTATATGAAGGGACACCCACAGAATTCTTAGGCACGCGAGAAGGGCAGCAAGTTTTGAAATCACGCTTTGGAGAAGCTTTTTTTGGCTAGGGTTTGTGATCCTTTTGACAGACGACATAATTCAGTTTTGCCACTGTGTTGGTAGTTTTGCCTCAAAACCAATAAACAAAGTCGTAATAGACTCAAGGATTGCGCAGGAGAGCGATTGCTTCGTGTGTTTTAAAGGAAACCAAAACGATGGAAACGATTTCATCCAGGAAGCTTTGAGGAAAAGAGCGTTTGTTATAGCAACAGACCCGATTAAGGTGAGGCGCTACACTAATTATGAAAACGTATTCTACACAAAAGATCCTTTTAAATTTCTGGTCAAACTAGCTAAACACAAAAGAAAACAATTAGCTTGCTCCGTAATTTCTTTAACTGGAGCTAGCGGGAAAACCACCACCAAAGAGTTTCTGAAACAGATACTACAGTCAAAGTTCCGGGTGTTTGCCACCCCGAAAAACGAAAATAACCTTCTTGGAGTAAGCCTATCTTTATGTAACATCCCTTCAAATTGTCAGATTGCTATACTGGAGACCGGCACCAATCATCACGGAGAAGTTAAGCAATTAACTAAATTAGTGAGGCCCAGTGGTTCCATAACAACAAATATTTACCCAACCCACCTTGAGTTCTTTAAAAACTTAGAAGGAGTTTATAGCGCCGAGACAGAACAGCGATTATGGTTTAGAAATAATCCAGGATTTTGGTGTTACAACTACGATGACAAATTTTTGCGTCGCCTCCGACAAATCCAACTTAAAGCGCAGTTGCACTCATTTTCTTTGAGAAACAGAAACGCGGACATTTTCTGTGAAAGTATCGAACATAAAACGAACAAAAAAGAATTTTTATACTTGGTCAAGATAAACGTTTTTAAAAAGCCGTTGATTTTTCGTCATTTTGGTGAGTTTAATATTGAAAATCTTTTGGGAGCAATTTCAGTTGCTCAGAATTTCATGTGTGTGGCTGAGATAGAAAATTTTTTGAATTTTTCGAGCCTATCTCTTCCAGATTTCCGCTCAAATGTCATAACACGACGCAACAAAATTTTCATCTTTGATTGTTACAATGCTAACCCGGTTTCCTTTAGAAAAGCCATTGAAGAAACGTTGAAAATAAAGGAAAAGACTTTTCCCAAGTTTAAACTTGTTGGCGTTTTCGCAGATATGCTTGAATTAGGCGCCCGTTCACGTTACTACCATAATAAACTGGCCTCGTTTGTATCAAAATGCGGTTTTAGCAGGGTATTTTACACGGGTAGTTACGGTACCCTTTTCGAACGATGCTTAAGAAAAAAGGTATTTAGTTTTACAAACTTAAAATTTGTGGCAAGTTCCTTGGCAACGATGAAAAATATTGTGGTTCTTGTCAAAGGGTCACATGGCTTTAGGCTGGATAAGTTAAAGGAGTATTTGAAATGATTCCGATCAATTCCAAAAACATCAATGCTCTACCTAAAACAATCGAAATTTTTGATTACGATAGGGGTTCACTACTTCCTAAAATTTTGCATGTTGGTGTGGGAAAATTTCACAGGTCTCATCAAGCTTATGTTTTCAATCAAGCTTGTCAAATAGGTCTAAATTACGGGATTGTCGGGTTAAATTTGCTTCCAGATCCAGAACTCGAAAAAGCATTAAAATCGCAAGACATGCTGTACACAGTGACAGAATTAGACAGTGATACAAATAAAACATCTTTAATTGGCTCGCTTTTGTCCCTTGAAACAGACAAAACTTTGGACTCAACTATTTTGCGAAAAATAGAGTTGGTCACTTGCACAATCACACAAGATGGTTACTACGCTGATTTTAATACAAGATCAATAAAGTGGGCGGATATTCCGGATATTAATATTTACAAGGTCTTGGCAATTGTTGCATCATTGGCAGAGAACAATGTTATGGTCATTTCTTGCGACAATATTCCTTGGAATAGCAATCTTCTAAGGAATTGTTTGTACGAGTATCTGCAAAAAAAACGACCTGACCTCTTAAAATTAGTTGATGATAGGTTAATTTTTTTAAACTCGGTTGTTGACAGAATTACGCCTTCAATAACTCCGGAATATTTAAGATTTCTGAATGAAAAAAGCATTCATGACAGAGCTCCGGTATTTTGTGAAAGTTATTTGAGCTGGATCATTGAAAAGCAGGAAAACCATAGCTTTGAAAATCTTCAAAGGGTGCCATGTTTAAGATTTGTCGATGACATTGAATTTCATCAGAACCTTAAGCTTCGCATTTTTAACTTAAGTCACTTTGCGCTGGGTCTTTTGGGAATTAGCGCGGGAATTTTTAACCTCAAAGATGTTTTGCTTAAAGACGAGTTTAGAGTGTTTATCGAAAAATTAATTTTTCAGGAGATAATCCCCGGGCTGAATTTGATCGATAATGAGGAGGCGTTTTTGTTCGCAGTAAAAACTATTCAACGATTTTTGAACCCGCATTTGGTAGACACCTGCAGCAGAGTAACTAGATCAAGCCAGTCTAAGATAAATAATCTTTTAGTGCCTGTGTTGGAAAATTGTCGAAAAAACCGAATTCCATCCCATTGTCTTGAATTTTTAATTTCTCTATGGGCATTTTTAGCAACGAATGGCAAAATTGATGTTGCGAGTGACAATATGGAATCGGCTATGAGCTTAATTCAAGCAGGTTTCTTTGATGAAATCGGCCAAATGACACAGTATTTTCAAGATTTACATAAGGCTCCAGTCGAAACTGTCATTAAAACTCTCTGAATATCAGATCCAAATGCGCATAGTGATCCAAATTTCGTCATCAGACTATTTGAGAATTTATTCACATAATGGTGTCAAGTGCTATGGTCTTTGGAAAATAAATCTGATATTCCCGATAGTAGGGCATATGTCAATAGTCGAATAGCTAATTTCGAGTTTTAAAGAATTGTGTACACGTTTTAATAAAAGGGCCTTAGAAAGCCGGTACAAGGTTTTTTAGAACATCCGGAAAAGGCACGCTGCCAGCAAATCGCTGAACTTTTTTATGTGATTCTTTGTAACGTCGAGTAAGTAAAAGAAAAGAATGTTCCTTTGTTCTTGAAATATTAAGTTTTATTAGAAGGGATTAAGAAATGCATAAGAAGTATTTTAAGAAGCCATGAAAAGTTCTCACAAAAAACCAAGTGGGGCAAAAATATGGGAGTAACTCTAAACGATGTAACTGTCGTAATCGCTCATCTAGTAGGGTTATAAAAACCAGACCCAGAAATTGAAGTACTTAGAGAAAGGGAGCAGTATAAACCAGTATAATTAGGCTGAGCTGGGGCTTCGAGAGTTTGAAATCAAGTGAGAGGACAAGTATGCGGATGTGGTTAAAGTGGGGGAGTGGATTTTCCGTGTATTACATACTTTTAAATTAACTGTTTGAACTTAGAAGGTTTATTACGACTACGAATGCGATGGGGAGTGTAAACAGTAAATTAATGAAAGTGCTGTGCGTTAAAATGTCGATGCCATAGGATTGCTTAAAATCTGTTACGGTGTTTACTTAGACCTTTATAACGATTGGCCAAGAAACAGTATTCCTAACTGGTATATTATTAACAAACAACTTCAAATTTTGTTTGACAAAGGTGAATGAGGATGTTTTATTTTACGCAATTAAACGGACAATTCCCTTTCATAGCCCCGGTTTGCGATAAAGTTAGACCAATGATAATTTAAGTCAAGGGGGAAACTTAATTTTAGTTAACATAGAAATGGCGTTTTTTCGGTACAACAAAATGTTTTTATTACTATAATTCTACACTTTGATCGGTTTTCTATTTTTGCTGTGACAATAATTAGGAACACAAAGTGTTACTGATTTTCGTATTTAGTGTTAATATATTAATTGCATCTAACATGATTATTATCAAAAAAACAGCAAACTCTCTATGTGCGGCGATCTTATTATGTCAGAACACTGGCAACCTAAACGCGTATTCGGGATTAATTAATGCTAGTAAACAGTCTCAGCCTTGTTTACGACCGGCGGCATTTTCTTTGTTGGTTTTTGGCAATAATAAGAAAAATCAAAATCATAATGATCATATGCAACAGCCTCAGCAAATCGTGGAAGACCAAGTTGCTGATTGTTTGGCAAATTTGACGGGTAATGAAAAAAAAAGTGTCTTAGCTGGATTAAAAAAGTTGCATGAGTCCCTCGTCAAATTAGAAGAAAAAGCGGGTGGTGAGACAAATTTTTATGACGCAGTTGGGAGGCATAGACTCCAACTACTGCATAACTCAAACGATATAGGGAAATACATG
>JANWWW010000002.1 GCA_025055295.1 Deltaproteobacteria bacterium
CTCTCTTTTGTTGATCCTGCAACCAAGAACTCAGGACCAAGTTCACGATCATATGTCCTATTAGCGTTAACCGGTCCCGGCAGCCCAAAGAAAGCAAGCAGTATGTTACCCGCCCCATGGTCTGTTGAGTTAGCCCCGTTCGATGCAACCGTTCGACCAAATTCTGTCATAATATAAACGGACAATTTTTTTAATAAATTCGGTTTTACTGTAGCAAAACTCCAAAAGAGTCCATGAATACCCCCAGCTAACTGCGTTATTAAACTTGTCAGCGCAGGATTTTGATCTGCGTGAGTATCAAAACCCCCAATACTTAAAGCGACCATTTTATCTCTATTAATCAAACCGGGCTCGCTTGAAAGCAAAAATCTTGCTACGTTCATAAAAACCCCTCTAATACTGCTGCTTCTTTCCCAAGGTTTTGGATCAGGTACCCACTGATTATTGCTCCTAATATAACTTTGAGCTGAATACATGTTTGTCAAGCTATTAGCACTTGTCCCTGCTGGAGCTATCACAGTATTACGCAGCTCATATAATAACTCTTGCGCAACTTTCCCTTTTTCGTATGCGTCAAGAAACAGTCTTTTTAGGCCTACCGCATCCCTATACTCTTCTTGCAGGGCTGAAACCAACTGCTGTATGTATGTCCAGTTATCATGGGCCCGGAAATTGGTGCTTTGATAATAATTGCGGCAAGATCTTTGCGGAAAACTTAACCCAAGCAGTCTGTCTACCAAAAGCTCGGAGAAGTTAGAGTTAATCGAGTAAATAGTTCTTTGCTCTGTCCCACCGAGTTCTGATTGGCTCCAACCCCCAAATCCAAGCAATCTAAGGCTATCCTCTATCGAGTTGCAGTCGGGGCAATTCTTAAAAACCGCTTTCCCTAGAAAACCTATGTTTCTTGATACAGCAATCATTGCTATCAAAGCTAATTGCTGGGCATTGAAGTGACTTTTTTCAAACTGAACATGCCTTAAACTGCTAACTGGCTGATCGTAAAAATGTAACATCCCAACTCCCTTCATCAATCGCACCGCTATGTAGTTCGACAACGGAACACCATTTACAGTCTCGCACTTTATTCTTGCGCTCTTTCCGGGGGCTGGATTGTTCATATTCATTAGTCGTTCCCACCATGGATGCAGACCAAACTGAGAACCGATTGGAATTATTTCACTTCGCGCATAAGCATTTTGAGCGTCAAGATTTTCAGGGAGTATCAGAGGTCGTCTCACGTTCAAAAGGTACGACAGTAGCTGAGAAGCTGAGGAAAGAGGATGACATATTTGAAGCCCATCGGCCCCTCCTCTTAAAAAGATAAAGACTGTTGACCGTGGCTCTTCCGTCTCTGAGCCCCAAAGGCAAAGTGGCTGACCAAGGGATGACAAAACGGCCGTCGATGTAAGATTTAACAGAAAATCTCTTCTTGAATTAATCCCCAGCTTCATGCTTTTTCACTTTAACCAAGCCTCAGGCGTCATCAGCAACGCATAAACCAAACCCAGATACTTCAAATCGAAAAAACGTCTTTTCGCTTCGTCCGCTGATATCGTGACTGGGATGCCGTTTACGAAAACTGTTGTCGTGACAAAGTTATTCCAACAGGGACGACTTTCCTGTGGATGCAATCGAGTAAGGAAATTTTTCGCAATCTCTTTTTGCCTATCGTTTAGTGGCACGCCTAGTCTTAACAAAGTTTCTTCAAAAACTTCGTCAATGTCATCAATATTCTCAAATTCATTTCGCAAATTATCAAAATGGCTGAATATGTTGCCTGAGTACTTTGACCACGGAAATTCTTGCGGGTGATAAGGATATTGTTCGCCAAATGCAAGATACCAGACATCTGACCACACGCTACCGTCATCTCCGAACTGGTCGTTTTGATTGAAAGGCACAGTGAATAACATAGAGTTTGTGGCAGCGTCTAATACCTCAATTGGCGCGCGCCCCTGGTCGCCAAAAAACGCACCTCGGGTAAATAAGTAGAAAATATTTCTTTGCAACTGACTTATAAGCCTGCGACGCATAACTGTATTAATTGGATTTATGAACGAGCGCCCGTCGGATATGGACAAATTTCTCTGAACCCCAGCCACCGGCACACCAAAAACGCTAGGCATATCCAGATTAGGATAACCTGTCACAGCAGAGATAGTGTTTACGTGCCCGAGGGTAACAATCCAGTTCTGAGCAAATCTGTGGTAATACATTTGAGGTATTTTTAGGACCCTGCCGAGCATCAATGCGTACTCGAAAGGCGTTTTAACAATAGTGTCAACATGCTCATAGGAAAATAGCGCTTCAGATTTGAGAAGAGTTTTTAAAACAGGACCTAGCCTATATTCTTCCTGAATTATAAGTTCCGCTAGATCAGCCACAAGCAAGGGGCTTTTTGCGGCCTTTGGACCAATGAAATACCCCAAAAGTTGAATCGCGAGAGCACGTGACGCAGACGAGCCAGCACCTGGAATTCTTCGATGACGATAAAGAAGCTCGTGGGTTATGTTGTCAGCAATAAATCCGTTGTTACCACCATTAGAAGGCCCAAAGAAGGTAGGATTAGACGGATTAGTGCTTTCTGAAATAAAAATTTTCTCAAATGAATTAATGTTTAATGGATGAGAAAACATTTGGTCTCGAATCTCCCAATCCGTACCCTGAAACAACACAACACCGTTTCTAAACATCTCTTCCTCCGCATTACCAATTCTGTCCCACCTTGATTTATTGAATCCGAATCTGTGCTCACGGGTTGAGGTAACAGAAGTACAAGTTGTCGAATAAAATAGATGCTCTGGGAAGCCAAAAACGGTTCCGCGTTGATTTTCAGCCTGCCCCCAGACTACTACAACTTGCCTGCCTGTGCAAAAAGGTTTAGCATTCGGAATGAACTTATAAGGTTTCCCATAGGGAGCTACCGGATTTGTGTTGTTGACATAATCTGCAAAATATTCCTGATACCCCACAGCAGCCCTCGTTAAGTGCTTGACATCATTTTCGTTGTAATTAGCTATATAAGTCTCCCAGTTACCTGCAAAAAGATCGTTTGTTTTAATTGTAAAGAGCTCGAGTGCCTCTCGAGAGTAATTTTCGTTTGAGTTGCCGAATCCTCTCCGGTTGTATCTATTATCTAGCCACACTAACATATGGGCGTTAGAATGCATTTTTTTTACAAGGTCCTCGAAGCTGCCAACTAAGTGCTGCATGATTAGCTCAACGTAGTCCCCTGTAAGCCCCGCGTATCTATTACGGTCTAAGGCATCGTGCTTCAAGGCAAACCAATTATGAAGAATGACCCACATCGACGCACAAAGAGGACTTCCATTTAAAAATTGAAAGTATAAGTAATTATTAAGCGAGTCAACTGTATCCCGGAGGTGAGCTTTAAATCTTTCACCGCTACCAGGTGCACTTTCAGGGGTCTCCCAGAACGTGTTGTTACCCGAAAAGTGAACTGCAGGCAGTTGAGCCAACTGGCGGATCTGTTCAGCTCTTGGATGAAGTAAACGCAGTGCTGAGTCTGAATTGGACCAGTTACAATCCTCGACAAGCTTATTAACGAAAGCATCAAGCCCCATCTGTTCTGCCATATCTAGTTCTCTTTTAGTTGCCCCTAATCCAACCTTTCGCAAAAGGTGAGCTGCCTTCACCCGATTAAAATCGCCGGCATATCTTGCCAGAGAAACAGGATTTCCGTCTAGACCCCAAGGATGAGCTTGTGAATTATTAACAAACTGATATGAGTAAGTTCTTGTAAAAAATCTAGTCGTGCCTGACCCAAATTCGAAAGAGCAGTTGAATTGATAGGTTCCCGGTGGGACAGTTGCCGAGAGGTTTAAACAAATCTCCCCATTTTCAACCAGGATGGAAATATTGATCGGGTATCTAGACGCGCTGCAAGAAATTGTTTTAGCCAGCGTGTGGTTAATCAGTGACCTAAAAACGAAGGCTCCAGCTGAATTTATGGATTGTAGTCCAACACATCTCCTAAAAGATTGGCCTGATACGAGCGATGTATCAACTGAAAGGAAGCTGCTTATTGCATCTCTACCTTGCTCAACAAAATAGTTTAAACGGTTTCGACAAAACTCTTCTCCGATTTTTTTTGCTCTCGCAAGAATTTTTTTATCCGGTTTATACTTGCCTTTTCGGACATTAAGCTGAAGTTTTGCATGGAAGATTAACGGTTTAATCGTACATCTAGCTATGAACTGGACCCTAAACAGTGAAAAAGATCTGGTTGGATAAAATACCTCTGCAAAAAGGCAACAAGTTATCAGAAAAATGCTCAGCGAAATTAAACGCAAGTTTAATTTTTATATTCATATCGGCTTCAACTTTGATTTGCTTCAGATTTTGAAAAAATTTTTTAAGGCTATTAATAAATTCTCTTTAAACAAATAGGTTTTTTTTTGTAAAAGGAGATAAAAATTATGATAGATGTTAGAGCTTTCGAGATTTCGTTATAATAGCCATTTACATCAACATCAGCCTTTTTGGCATAATAGCTCTAATTAAATTAAAAACTCTTAATCTGATTAAAACTTGATAACTGCAAAAGCCTAGACCTAAACTGTTAACCTTATAACAAATTGTCCTTGCAATCTGACCTAATCAATGAAAACGTTTCTTAGTGAGCTCAACCGTACTTCTAACGGCCCTCGGTATAGCTCGTCTTTAGTCAATCTCTGTGCTTTTTGAAGACCTATCAACTAATCCATAAATCAGAGGTAAGTTTTATCTCACAAAAAATTTTGAACCTGTTAGTTTAAACATTTCGACCCGACTTTTTTTCGCTTCACTCATGCCTTGTACAATCCATTACTGTGTTACTTATTATCCTTGTGTTTTGTCGAGCTGTTCTAAGTGTCCGAGTTATTAATTAGAAACGCACTTTTTTTAAGTGCTTTTTAAAAGCTGTACAACATACTAATAATCATGTTCTACTCAAGAAAGTTGTCAAGGTAGGCAGATAATAGTAGATCAATGAGTTATGATATGAACATCGGTTTAACCTTTTGAGAAGCTCCCTGGTTAGCACGGTAAAGCCTGTTACTTCAAAAAAAAATTTATAAAAAATGGTCTTGAACGAAGATAGAGGATCCCTCCATTCATTCTTCCTCCGATAAAAAAGGCTCTTTCGGCCCTATGTTCTTAAATAACCACAGCTTTTATACCAAAGGTATGCACAGGGTAATTTTTTGTCAACGAGTTGGGGCCGTTATTTAACCGTGCTAAAAAAACTGCCGGTTAACTTGCTGAGAATGCCCTCTTGTTTGCTTCAAGTCTTTTTTTTAATTCTTTTTTTGAAATCAAATCCGCTTTAACGTATGAGTTGCGTATCTCAATAAGTATTTCTTCCTCCTTGAAGCCGCTATACAATCTTGCAAATCCAATAGGATTTTCAAAAAATGGAACTTTAGCGCCAGAAGTAACAAATCCAACATGCTGCCCTGCAGGTGAAAAAACTCTCATCCCTTTTCTTGGAACTCCCACCATCTCTCTCAGGACAAATCTGTTCAACTTATAATCATTTCTCAGGAAACCTTTACCAATAAAATCTTTGTTTTGGTCAATCAGCCACTCAAGATCTGACTCTAAGGGGCTAAATGTATCTTCCAATTCATTACCGTACAATGAAAATCCTGCCTCAATTCGCAGGGTGTCTCTTGCTCCCAGCCCGCAAGGCTTGACTCCAAGCTCAATCAAGTTTAAATACAATGTTTCAGCAAACTTCGGGTCGTCGATAAACAATTCAAAACCATCTTCACCAGTGTAACCCGTTCGGCTGATGATTTTGACAGAAGCCCTACTATTGACAAACATCTGGTTTCTTTTTTTTGGCAAACAAAAGTTCAGTCTTGTCAGGGTTGCCTCACTTTGCGGTCCCTGAACAGCCAAAATTATGAATTCACGCTGTTGGAATGAAATACTAAATCTCTCAAAATAGCTTGGCAATTTTTCCGCATTTATTGCGTTACCTATCAACAAAATCGACATAGACTGAAAAACCAAACCGTCCTCAACCACAAATCCTCTTTCGTTTAAAAACACCGTGTACTGACTTAATTGTGTCCCGTCAGCTTTTAAGGATATTTTACGGGGGGTTAAATAGAGGAATTTTTCAGCGCAACTCAAAGGAAATTCGTAAACTCTCATGTGACTAGCATCGCAAACTGTGCAATTTAAGCGGGTTTGGACATGTTCGTCAAAAATACTCTCATAATAGATGGGCACCTCGAACCCCGCATAATGGCCCATTTTTGCAGACAATTTCTCTCTGTGAAAATTAGTAAGAGGAAGTTTTTTCAACATTTCTTTTAAAAGCGGCAAAAACATTTTCCAAAAGACACTGAACAGTCAATGGTCCAACGCCTCCTGGGACTGGCGTATAAGCCAATAGCTGCGAGGACTCAATTTTTAAGTCACCAACTAACCTCCCATCTTCTTTTTTGGAAATTCCAACATCAATCACAATGCAGTTTTCCTTAAGAATTTTAGAAGAAAAAAAATGTGGGCAACCCGTCGCAAAAATCACAATATCCGCTAGTTCTAAGTAGGAATTAATGCAAGCTGACCTGGAATGGCATACGATCACCGTAGCATTCCTGTCAATCAGCATTAATGACACCGGTTTTCCCACTAAGGTGCTCCTTCCTACCACCACCACAGTCTTGCCTGAAAGGTCTTTTCGAGGGGGATCTGGAATGTACTTGTTGGTACTAGCAACCCAATACGCCAGATCGACGAGTAGCAAGCAAGCTGACGGAGTACAAGGGAAAAAAAATGGTCGTCCTGCAAAAAGCCTTCCAAGATTTAGAGAAGTTAAACAATCTACGTCTTTTTCAGGACTTACATGATTGAGTATTTTGAAAGTATCAAAATTTTTTGGCAAAGGAAGCTGAACGATTATTCCGTCAACGTCCGGGTTGCGATTGAAACTTACTATTTTATCGATCAAATCGTTTTCTTCAATCGAACGCGGCATCTTTATAAGTTGTGGAAGAATTCCTATTCTTTGGCAAGCTTGAACTTTTTTTGACACATAAACTGTTGAAGCAGGATTGTCACCAACTTGAAAAATCGTTAAGCAAGGAGACCTTTTTTTTGTTTTTAGCAAATTTGCTAATTCATCTTTTAATTTAGTCTCACGAAGACTTGCTAGCGATTTTCCATCTAGTTTAAGCATAGGTCAATCAAAGCTTTAACTGTATCGTAGATACCCATATTAACGGATTCTATAGGGTCGTTGATTTCCACCTCGAGCACTGTTCGCATTCTGTCGTCAAATTTTTTTTTCAAATGGAGAGCTAAACTTAAATAAGACGATAATTTTCCATCTATTTTGTACGGGCCCTTTCTCAAACCAAAAATTGGACTGAGGGGTTCGGTAAGCCTGGAATAAACAAAATTTCTCAAAATAAAGTTAAGTATAAAAAGCTTTTTGAAATTTTTGGGAGGCAAAATGCGCTGTCTTGACATCGACGCCAAGACTTTTACGTTGACAAGCTCGTAAACATCAAGCAACGTAAACAACTTGTTAATCGTGGTTGGAGCAAGAGGCTGTGACAAGAAAATGATTTTTCCGAAAGTTTGCAAGGATTTCCAAACCAATTCACTTGAGGCTCCCTGCCACCTGATCAATTCACAGGCGGGCACGTTGATATCAAAATTGCCTAATGTTACTATCCCGAGCTTTTCCATCGCCTAGATTGCTTTCCCACAAAATCCCGAACAAGGCACCATAAAAAACAACTACTAAATATTGTTCAAGGGGATATTTATGAAACATAAAAAATAAAAGAGTTGGTAGACAAAAGCTTACAGGCGCAGACGAATGTGTAAACCCAACATACACTAATGACGTTAAATAGAGTAAAACGGATAACTTTAAAGACGGAAAAAGCAAAACCGGGTAAGGAACAGGATAGCCAAGAAACTGACGAAAATTCTCCCGAGTTATATGGAAAAATATCGTACAATCTATGGTTTCCCAGAAACCTGTTAACAAAAAAGGTAGAAAGATTACGAACGTAAAAATAAAAAGAAACGAAAAGTATTTAAAAACTTTTTTAGCTGGAAGAATTTTACCTGAATGCATAAGTAACGAAGGCAACACCAGCAAAAAGGATTGTTTAAAACATATCGACAATGCGAGAAAGAGGGAAGAGAGAAAAAGCTTTCCAGTAACCAAAAGCAGTAAACTTGTTAACATCAAAGAAAAAGCAATCGCGTCGAGCTGTTCAAAACTTTTTTTGAATACCAACGGTTGATAAACAAATCCAAAGCCAACAAGCACACTAATTGAGAGCAGAGTGAGTCTATCTTGACCTTGCCTGAAGAAACCCTTGTAAAACAGTAGGGCAATAAGAATGGCGGCAACTAAATTGTTAAATTTACACACCAGATACCAAACCTTTACAAAGTCTTCGAAATTTTCCGTGCCAGTCAATTTTTGGATAACAACGATTGAAATGTAACTTAATGGAAAATATGGAGGATATTTTTCTCTTGCTTTTAAGTCGGCAGGCATGTTTTTGTAGGGATTAGATAAGTTTTTAATGTTTTGCGCGTGAAGAAAAGTTATGCCTAAATCAGACTCCAAAGAAAACTTCCGCTTAAAGTCTTTATTAAGCGATCCAAAAATGGTTAGAACCGCGAGAAAAATCAAAACTAAGCGCATTTGTCAGATTTTAGGATATCAAACAAGGCAAAAATTAAGAGAAAAAACACATAATTTAACGAAAAATTATAAGCGCTGGCAAGGACACTGAGAGCTAAAACTGGAAGATACCTCTTAAATGACGAGTCAAGCCCTGAATGACTGATCGCGATCAAAGCTAGTAGGGGAAGATGATTTACTGTTAGGTTGTATCCTGCGAAAGGATCAGCCCCTACCAGAGTCCATACCACGCACGTTAATCCTAACAGAGAAAAATATGTAATTTTGTCTGAAACGCTCAGGTTAATACGCAACGAAAGAAAAATAAAGCTCGAAATGAGCGGGTTCAAAAGCATGGCAAACATCCTCAATGGCCAAAATATGATACTTGAATTTTTGAAGTTTAGGAGGAGAATAGCCGACATAAGCGTAAATGGCTCAAAAAGGATAAGTGCAAGCACAGGATTGGAAAACAAAGATAGCGTCAAGAAAATTATTTTTGAGAAGACGGTTTCCAAGGAAAATAGAAATTGAGTTAACCAACTTGAATAAATTAAAAAAGACACGATAACTACTGCGTAAAGAATAATTTCAGCAGTCGGAGCATACGCGAAAACAAACTTCAAAAGTTTTTTGATGTTTTTCGATGGACTTTGAATATCGCACCTCAAGAATTCCGGAGAGAAAATAGCGCATTTTTCAGCCTTAACGCTTAATTTCTTTACTTCACTTTTTATAAATTCTCTGTGGAAATATTTATCCAAAAACTCTTCATTCGTTTGACTTTTGAAGGCACGTGGAAAGTAATAAGCTATGGCTATTTGAATAAATGTTAAAACGATCAAAAAAGTAGTTTTTGAAAACAGATTTCTTTTCGCGATTTTTAACATCTGTAGCCGTTAGGGAACTTTTTGTGCCAAGAAAAAGCAGTCTCTAAAATTGTATCAATCCCAAAGCGAGGTTGCCATCCCATGACGGATTTAATTTTGGAAATGTCCGCAACAAGATAGGGCATATCGCCATCTCGTGGATTTGATATTGAAATGTTTAATTCACGATTTAAAATTTTTTGAAAACACTTTAAGATTTCCAGCAGCGAATAACCACAACCTGAGCCAACGTTAAAACATGAAAAATTGTTGTCGGTACCAACCAAATAATCAACGGCTTTGACATGAGCATCAGCCAGGTCAAGAACATGAATAAAATCCCTAACGCATGTTCCATCTTTAGTTGGCCAGTTGTCTCCGTAAATCGAGAAATCCTTTAAAATACCCAAGGCATATAAGCAAAGACTTGGAATAAAATGCGTCTCCGGGTGATGGTCCTCTCCATGCGTGCCTTCTAGATCAGCACCGGCGGCGTTGAAATACCTCAAGCAAACAACTCTGAGTTCCTTGAGTTCACAGTACCGCAAAAGAACATCTTCAGCCGCTAGTTTGGTCACTCCATAAACATTCACTGGCTTTTTATCGCATTCTTCGTTAAGTGGAAAATTTTGAGGCTCGTAAACAGCGGCGGAGCTTGAGTAAACGATAAAAGCTTTTTGAGGTAGGATTTCCAAAAAGTTTATCAACTTAAAAACATTCTCGTTCCAATAAAGCCAAGGATTCTTCATGGACTCCTCAACGTTGATTTTTCCAGCAAACAAGAAAAATACGTCAAATCCAGATAAAAGATCAGATGTTACACTTGTCAAGTCACCATAATCACCCCATATGAAATCGCAACCATTGGGTATAGCTCCTCGATGTCCGGTCGAAAGATTGTCCAAAATCGCAACTTGGAAACCTTTATTTAAAAGCTCCCGCGCGGTGAACGAGCCAATATAACCCGCTCCCCCGACGCAAAGCGCTCTTAATTTTTTATTTTTAACATTCATTAGGAAAGTTTTATTGTATAATGATTTGGAAAGTTTTCCGAGTGTGAAACCAAAGAGAATCCTCATAAAGCTTTCCGGAGAGCTTCTTAAAGGTGAAACAGAGTTTGGTTACGACCATGAATTCATTGACGCGTTGTGCGACGAAATTGCAAAAGCACACGAGACAAATCCGGAAATTGCCATAGTCGTGGGGGGTGGCAACATTCTTAGGGGCCATCAAATTGAAAGTTTTGGAGTTGATAGAGCCACAGCTGACTACATGGGTATGCTTGCAACAATCATGAACGGCCTCTTGCTTCAAAGCGTTTTGGAAAAGAAGGGCTTGTATACGCGAGTAATGTCGGCTATTGAAGTGAATCGTATTTGCGAACAGTACATCAGGCGGAGAGCTATTAGGCATCTAGAGAAAAAGAGAGTCGTTATTTTCGTTGGAGGTACTGGCAATCCGTTTTTCACAACTGACACGGCAGCAACTCTTAGAGCTGCTGAAATAGGCGCAGATATAGTAATAAAAGGCACCAAGGTTGATGGCATTTTTACTGCCGACCCTGAAAAAGAAATGGCTCAAAAACTTGATCAGGTTTCGTACTTGGACTGCGTTAAACAAGGACTAAGAGTGATGGATTTGACTGCAGTTACTCTTAGCATGGACTATAGTATCCCGATTGTTGTTCTGAACTTAAAGGAGCGAGGGAATCTCCTTAAGTTTTTAAAGGGAGAGAAAATCGGAAGTTTAATATCGTCTTAGATTTAAAATCCTCCTCATTCAAGGGCTTTTCTTGAATAAGAATGAGACGTTTATTAAGATTTAAAAGTTTGTATGGAGAGCGATGCAATCAAAAATCTGAAGCAGAAATGTCTTAGAGCAGAAGAGCATTTGGTGTCGACTCTAAAAAAATTAAGGACTGGAAGAGCTAATTCCAGTCTGATTGAGGACATTTTCGTCAATTATTATGGAGTGCAAACTCCTTTAAAACAAATTGCTCATATCAGTGTGCTTGACGCCAGAACTTTAAGCGTTCAGGTTTTCGATGCTCAGGTCGCTCCTGAAGTCGACAATGCGCTAAGGGCTAGCAATCTTGGCCTAAATCCCCAACGTGAGGGCTCTGTCATTAGAATTCCTTTGCCTCCTATGACAGAAGAAAGAAGAAAGGAATTGATAAAAAAAGCGGCTCAGATAGTCGAGGAAATAAAAGTGGAAATTCGAAGATTTAGAAAAGAAGCGCTAGATGAAATAAGACAAGCTATTGCGGCCGAGGATGAAAGAAAAAGGCTTGAAAAGGAGGTGCAAAAAATAATTGATGAATTTGAAAACAGGTTTGAGGAAAAATTGAAACAAAAGGAAAAGGAGATACTTGAGGTATGATCCAGCCCTCTCATGTTGGTATCATAATGGATGGCAATGGTCGCTGGGCTACTGCGCGAGGGCTTCCAAGATATGAGGGTCACAGGGAAGGCTTAAAGACCCTTAAGAAAACCGTAGAAACAGCTATCAATCGAGGTTTGAAACACTTATCTTTGTTCACTTTTTCCACGGAAAATTTTTTTAGACCCAAAGAAGAAGTGGATTTTTTAATGTTTTTATTTAGACAAGCTTTCAAGGATTATATCGGTGAAGCCATAGAAAAAGGCATAAGAGTGAAAATAGTCGGTAATACTAAATTGCTTCCGAATGACATTCAGGATTTGTGCGATGAAGCGGTTCAAAAGACAAAACATAATTCTCAAATAACTGTATATTTTGCGATTGCCTATGGAGGTAGGAGGGAAATACTCGATGCGATCGAGAAAATTTTGCAGACTGCCAAACCAGAAGCTATTACAGAAGAGTGGTTTAAATCTTTCTTATACTGTCCTGACATGCCCGATGTGGATCTGTTAATTCGCACGGGTCAGGAATTCAGAATATCTAATTTTCTTTTGTGGCACCTGGCTTACTCGGAAATTTACTTTTGTGACAAATTTTGGCCTGACTTTACCGAGGTTGACTTTACGCTGGCTATGGAATTTTTTTCTTCGAGACAACGAAGGTTTGGAAGAACACCGGAGCAAGCTGGAAACAAATTTGAAATCACCAAGTGTAACAATATTATAAATTCAAACCTTCAATCCGAAACCGCGTAGAAATTAAAGTGCTTCATCGAACTTTGGTCGGGTTATTGCTTATTCTTGGGTTAAGTTTTTTGTGTTTTCTGAGGCAAATTCTACCTGACTACCTCAACTCGGTCACTTTCTCTGTAATCATACCGTCAGCAGGAATAATCGCATCATATTTGGAATTGAAAAAATTTGGCCTAGGTTTATTTGAGGCAGTTTTGGATTTTGGAGTATGTTTCGCTTTAATTGTGTTTCTGCCGCATTTAGCTTTGGTCTTTTTAGGCGTAACATTTATTTTTGGTTTTACATTTAGTGGAAACATAAAATTCTTATTGTTAAACCTGTTTTCCTTTTCGAGTTTGGGTTTTGTAAGTCTTGGGTCTTTGTTTTTTCTCACAGCTCGCGATTTTGAAATATTAATGGTTATATTGGGCGCGGTTGTTTTTGATACATTCAGTTATTTTGGTGGAAAAATTTTTGGTCGTAATCAACTTGTTCCTTCCATATCACCGAATAAAACAGCAGAAGGTTTCTTGTTTGGGTGTTTGGGTCATTTTATATTTGTCTACATGTATGGTCAACAAAATTGGTTTTTATTCGGTGCAACCGCAGTTTACTTTTTTAGTGATCTTTTGAAAAGCAAGGTGAAACGCGCACTTGGCATAAAAGATTTCGGTAAAATACTTTATGAGCATGGAGGTATCCTTGATCGATTTGACACTCATTTAGGTGGTTTTATATTTTTAAGAGGGTTTGTGTAGATTTAGAAACATGACGGTACTATACGGTCTTATCGTATTAGGGATTTTGATAATTATTCACGAATTAGGTCACTTCATAGCGGCAAGGTTAACACGCGTGCATGTTTTTGAATTTGCTGTAGGATTTGGGGCAAAACTGTATTCTTTCAGAATTGGGGAAACAGAGTTCAGTATACGCGCGATACCTTTGGGAGGCTTTGTATCTCTTGCAGGCCTTGATGAAACAGACAAATTTACCGATCCCGAACGAAGCTACATGAATAAGAGTCTCATTCAGAAAGTTTTTATTATTCTAGCTGGACCTATGGCAAACTTTCTCTCCGCATTTTTATTTTTGTGGATTGCTGTTTTCTTCTATGGAACGGAAGTTCCTGATCCCAGACCAGTGGTAGGTGATGTGCTGTCTCACAGCCCTGCTCAGAAGGCTGGCTTCAGGTCAGGAGATTACATTCTCAAAGTAAATGACAAGAACATAACAACCTTTGCCGAAATAGCTGAAATAATTCAAAGAAGCGAAGGACCGGTAAAATTTGAGATCCAAAGAATGAATGAAGTTTTAACCATAAGCGTTGTCCCAGAATATGAGTCTCAAACTGAAGCTTTCTTGCGAAACGACCAAGTCACAAGGAAACTAGTGGGCTTGATAGCAAGATTTGATTACGAACCCGTCACACTCTATGAAGCTTGTGTAATCTCGGCAGAGAGAACTGTTTCAACAAGTGGGACTATATTGAAGGTAGTCTGGGGATTGTTAACGGGTAAAATTTCAAAAAAAGAGCTTGCTGGCCCAGTATTAATAATTTCTGAAGCTGGCACAAATGTTAAAAAAGGCTTTAAATCTTTACTGATGTTTATGTTTATTCTAAGCGTCAATCTGGCCTTGTTAAACCTTTTACCCATTCCAATTCTAGATGGTGGTCACCTCGCAATACTCTTAATCGAAGGATTGATAGGAAGACCTGTTCCAGTAGGTGTCAAAAATTTTATCAATTACATAGGTTTTGCCTTTCTTGCTATTCTAACGATTCTCGTTTTAAAAAATGATATTAAAAGACTTTTGTTTGGTTAAATTAGGTTAGGGGTTATTACAGCTTTAATTTGTAATCAAAGCATGAAATAAATGATTTGAGTTACATTTACGCTTTTGGAAAGTTATTCATTACCTTCCGTGATTATCTCAACTAATTCTATCGATGAACGATATAAGATGAGATTTATCGTTTATTAATCATTAAAAAACAAATTCAACTGTAATGTTTTGTTACGCTTTGAATTGTGTTAACTTTTAGCGGATTACTTTTTTGATTTATGTGATTTGAATTTGCTTTAAACGATTGATTAATTCATGTGCTGTGAATGAGGTAGCTGGCAAAAGTGGCTTACATTATTGGTTGGTTTTTTGTTGTGTAGTTTTCGTAGCATGGAGGGTTTTGTGTTTCGGCACTCCAACATTTTCAATTTACCAGCTGCGTGTGTTGTTTATCCTGATAGTGTTAATCACCTTATTCAACCGATACAGCCCGGTCGAAAATTTTCTTGTCATTTTTATTTTTTCCTACTTGCTTGTTAGTGTGCCAGTGTTTTCCATGGTTAAACTTGAACTAGGAGAGCAGGGGACTGATTTTGCTCTTTTTTGCCATCTTTTCTGGAATGTGTCAACGGGGGAGGGATTGGTCTCCACGATTCATCAACCTTCAAGAATGGAGTATTTAAAACACCACTTTTCTCCAGCGCTTTTTGCTCTGGGATGGATTGCAAACTTTTTCTCAAGCCCTGAGTTTTTTACATTGACATTAAACACGACCTTGATTCCTTTAAACTTTCTATTGGTATATCGACTTTTCAAAAATTACGACGTTAACAATCTTGTCGCAGGAGGATTACTTTGCTATCTGTATCTTTTAGCGCCCGTAAGAAACCATCTTTACTATGACTTTAGGGAAGAGATCCTTGGGCTTCCTCTTGTGCTCACTTCACTCTTATTTATCGCTAGATCAAAAACTATCTCATCACTTTGTGCTATCGGTCTCTTTTTCATCAAAGAGAATTTAGCTTTTATCGGCGGAGTGATTCACTTAATTTTAGGACTAACAGAAAAATCTCTCAAATTGAAATTTTTTTTCTTGGTTGTTTCTGTTAGCGCAATATTTTTCCCTTACTTTTATGGGATTGTTCAGAAAACAATTCTTAACCATCCTTCATTCTTTGACTTGAGAACGCAAAATTTTTTGTCTGAAAGCTGGTTTTTTCTTAAACTGGATTTTTTTGAGAAATTTTTACAGTCCATTTGGATCTTCCTTCCAGTAATATTTAACATGTGGAACAGCGCACATAATATAAAACATATTTTACTATTTTTATTTATATGTTCTTTAATTCCATCCGTTTTTACAAGCCACGAGTATCTAGGACGTTTTTATTCATATTACGGGCTGTATCCGTCAGTTTTTTTTGTACTATTGTTGGGTGTTATTTTTGCTCGGGTTAGGCATAGAAATATATGCTCTTTGGTTATTTTAACGGTGGCGTGTGTCTTTGCTTCGTACGTGAGTCCAAGAGAAAACTTGTGGGCGTATCTTCAGGAATATTTTTCTTCATCAAAAAATCCTAGAGATTTAGTATTTGATGTTACACGAAAGAAAGATACAGCAAATAACGAGGACAAGGATTTAGTGCTGGCAACATTTAGAGCTTTAAGTCTAGTGTGTTCTGTGAACAATCTGAGCAGACTCAGTTTTTTCCAAAAAAGTCCCAACAAGGCATGGCTTATAATTGTTGATCGACGTGATATAGGTTATCCAGATGAAAGGAGAATGGCCAAGTGGATTGAGAAAATTACGAAGACTCATGAGTTGGTTGGTCAGAGCAGGCATACCTTAGTCTTTACCCGCAAAAATTCGGGCTCTTAAGGCAGTTTAAGAAATTTTCATGGTAAAAAACTGCACTAGAATTTAACTTCTAGTTTAAGTTATATAAAAAAAAGCTTAAGTAATTAATCGTTCAAACCGAACTAATAAATTGCTATTAAATTTCCAGTGAAATTGTTTTTACTTGGGTTTGTTTTAGTAGCCACGCTACAGTCCGAATACGCTTGTGTCGATTTGAGGACAAAAATACTTAAAGAATTCACCGGCACTTGCCCACGAGGTCATCTGAAAAGAAGAATAGCGCCCGCGCATATGAAAACCGTGCTTGAAGGGAAACTTAAGAATTGTCCTGACGAAGGCGAATTTATATGTTTTTTTCCTATAGGTCTTGTAGACCCTGAGACCGGAGGCTATCCAGGGTACCCATTTGAAAATATATCGATGGCGAACTTCCGTGGATGTAAAAAATTCGAGCTATTCGCTAAAGTGCCATCTACGATTGGCAACAATGAATGGATAAAGCTTTATATAAGCAACGAAGTTGGACAACATTTAATACCTAATGATGATGGATGCGAACTCAAAGACCCGCATCTTAAATGTTCATATTCGTTTACGGTTTCAGAAGCCCCAGACTTGATAAGTATTTGTGCCCGTAAATCTGAAAATGCCTTTTGGCAAAAGATATGGTGGGAACTTCGGTGTAAGTAAATAAAATTAACTCGCAGTTACTCGATAGCTTTTTTGAGCAATTAATATCTAAGGGTTTTAGCATAGTATTATTTGTTGTTAAGAGGATTAGAACAATGTTACGTTATGACTAATTTAACGATTTGTAAATGGATAAGTAAATATTTCTTCTTAGCACCCGCCGGTGACATCTAATTTTCATGGTCAGCAAACTCACACGATCACAATTGTTTTAGGCTAACAAACGGGCTCTAATTTGTAATTTTAGCCTGTTTTACATAAAAGGTAATCTGTTTTGTTCTCTTTGCCCAATTGACCAGTGAAATTAAAAGAGCCAGGATATTCGCCAACCTCAAATACCAACAAACCTGCCTCACCATGGAGCTTTCTTTCGGCAGTGTTTATCAAGTGTTTCCCAGGGTGTCAACTTTCTTGCTTGGAAATTTCTACAAGTCAACTAAAAAATCATGAGAAGCTATTTTAAGCAAAAAAAATCGTTGCCTTCCACTTTCCTTCAAACCCCACTTCGAATGGGACGAGACAAAGAAGAGGAACATTTAACCCACGATAAATACACGACACCAGATCATGTTCCATAAATCGAACTAGTTCTTTAACTAAATTTCATCTGATTTAGTGTTTTCTCTATTATGGCTAAACCAATTTCTAGGTCAGCCTCACTTACTACCAGCGGAGGCGTAAGCCTAACCGTTTTAGAGTGGCGAGTTTTGCCAAGTAAAATTCCATTCTGGAAAGCATTTTTGATGAACTCTTCTGTGTCACAATCAAGTTCTAATCCTAACATTAGACCCGTTCCTTTTACATCCGTAATCAACGAGCTATTCAAACCTCTCAAGAATTCCTTTACTTTGTCACCCAGTCTTAAAACACGATTTTTCAATTCTTCGCCCTGACTTTTCAGATACCTCACAACTTCCAAGCCTACACGGGCTGCAAGAGGATTACCCCCAAAAGTTGAACCATGACTTCCCGGCTTCATTGGCTGAAAAATTGACCGACAACCTACAACTACTGAAATAGGCACTAATCCACCGCCTAAAGACTTTCCTAAAATTACCAAGTCCGGCTTTAGGTCAAACATATACGAAGCCAAAAGATCACCAGCTCTATATAGACCACACTGTATTTCATCCGCGATAATTAAAATCTGGTTATCATTACAGATCTTTTTCATTGTCTGTAGAAACCTCTGATCAATCACATTGATTCCGCCTTCACCTTGTATGGGTTCAAAAAGTACTGCAACAGTATTTTGATTAACCGCTTCAAGAAACCTCTTTTCAGAGTTGAACTCACAGATTTTGAAACCAGCTGTAAACGGACCAAAATTTCTTCTGGCTTCTAGCGACGGGTCCTCTGAATAAAAACTTATTAAAGTTATTGTTCGTCCTGCAAAATTGTTGGAAAAAACAATTATCTCTCCCCTATTCTCTGGAACACCTTTGACTTCCACACCCCAGCGTCTGGCCACCTTTATAGCGGTTTCAACCGCCTCAGCTCCTGAATTCATTGGAATGAGCTGTTCGTAACCCAAAAGTTGGCATAATTCTTTAGCGAAAACAGGCAGGACATTATTACAAATTGCCCTGGAAGTTAGCGGTAGGATCCGAGCCTGTTCACAAAGAACATCAATAAACCTTTGGTTTTTTATGCCCCAATTTTGAGCTGAGTAAGCCGACGTGAAGTTTAGAATCCGCTGGCCGTTGTCCAAAATATACCAACAATCCGTTGCGTCAACGACTGCTGACTCAAAAGTATGGTAGTATGTTTCCACAACGAACTGCTTATCCAATTGGACATAATCTTCCATATCTACCCTCTTTTAAAACACCCTACCCCCTCGTATTCGATCAAATCTCGATCTCCAATCCATCGTAACAGAATTCAACCCAATCTGGTAGAGCTTTGCTGTGTTCGTAATAATCGACTAAATGACTCAAGTGAGACAAATAAAGTCTTCGAACACCCAGCTCCTCTGCTACTTGTATAGCTTCTTCAACTGTAAAGTGCTTGTCATGAGGCGGTAAGCCCTCTTTTTTATGCCAAAGTGAGCCGAGCACCAGAGTATCTATGTTTTTTAGCATCTGAGCGCTTTCCGAGGGAATGAAATTTGCATCAATACAATACGCAAAATTGCGGATTTTGAAACCTGTCACAGGAATACTTCCGTGACCAAGAAGTATGGGCAAAATTTCAAGATCTGCAAGTAGAAATTTTTCAAAGTGTTTTATTTCAATAGCTTTTATCTCATCCCAAGGTCTTTGAGCTTTGACCTTTTTGAGGTAACTTACACGATAATGAAATCTAGAGTAGATTTCTAAAAGGGTTTCCTTTGAAGCCCAAATTGTAAAAGTTCTTCCGCTTACATAAGATGGTCCCCTCAATTCTTCCAAACCTAGAACGTGATCTGCATGAGCGTGAGTAAAACATGCTCCAAGGAAATTGTCAAAACTTAGACCTCTAGTTTGATACCGAAAGTCGGGAGCGGAGTCAATTACAAACCATCCAGCGCCTGAAAAAACAGCGATTGAAGGCCGAGACCGCTTGTTCTTTTCCCTCGGGTCGAGACAAATCTTGCATTTACACCCTAAAATGGGAGTACCTAAAGAGTCTCCACAGCCTAAGACACGAACCTTAAGCATTATTTTAAAATTAAGGCATTTATGATAACATCATTAGGCAATGAGCGAAAACCCACAGAAGTTTAAAGTCATCGACAAAAGGCGCTTTGACGAAGAAGGAAACGAAAAATCCACTGAAACAGAAGAGTTTAACCATGAAGATTTATTTGAAAGCCATGCTCAGGTTGAGGCAACCTCTGATAAGCTGGATAGCAGAATGTCGAACATCGAGCAAAATGAAGCGCAAAAAGATGAAAAAAAAGGAGAAGGGATTTCTTTCGCCAGTATAGTTCTAAGTTTAACAAGTCAGACTTTAATTCACCTAGGAGAAGTAGCCGGTGTTCCGGGAGCGCCCATAGATTTGGAAGCTGCGCGAAACACAATAGATGTGTTGGACTTATTGAGGGAGAAAACCAAGGGTAATCTTACTGCGGAGGAGTCTGAGTTATTGGAAAATGCGGTCAGAAGCCTCAAGTTTAAGTATGTTGAAGTGACGAATCGATTTCAAGCAAAAAAAATCTGAACCTTTATTGAAAATTTCCAGATAGAGTATATAGTGCAAGATACAAGTGTATCCGAAGTAAGACATGCCTTCACCTTGTCCGTTCCTGTTTCTAACCTGGAGCGGCTTGAGATCTGGACGCTTGTTTGTGTTTTGATTGGTTTACAAGTTTTTGACGGCATTCTGACCTTTTGGGGTGTACAAGTTTTTGGTTTAGATATCGAGGCAAATCCATTGCTCAAATTTCTTATGAGTAACTGGGGAGTTGGTTTTGCTTTGTTTTCCATGAAGTCCTTTGCTGTCTTAGCAGCAGTGTTACTTTATTTTTCCGAGATTAAACATAGCGTGTTAAAAAATGGTCTCTGGAGTTTAAACGCATTTTACATTCTATGCGCTGTGCTGCCTTGGTCGATTGTTTTTTTATCTTACAATTTGGCGCCTTATTTGATTCAATCGGTGGCCCTATTTAGTTAGGCTGAACGTTTAAAATTATTTGGCAAGTTTCAACGATCTCAAAAGGAAATTTAATATAAAAGATATTTGAGAATTACACTTAATAAGGCTTGTCGTAAAATTGAGTTTTAAAAACAAAGTGCTAGAAATTTAACCTTTTTCTAATAGCTTATTTCTAGCCTTTTACTGAATATTGTGTGAAAGTCGAGTTTTTAAACAAGTTCAATATGTTTAATGATCTTTGTCAAAAAACTTTAACTTGGTGGAAATGTCTATTCTTAAGTCTATAAGGGGATTTATGTGCCGAAAGCCTCACATGTATGCGTCTCCTACACCACTTGAATAAGTCTTCTCTGCCTTTTTAAACTTTTTTATCAAATTTGGTTAGACACCCCTACAAACCATTGACCATTGTATAGTTATTTCGCAAGATGATGAAGCTTTTTCAGTCATGCCAAGTCTACTTTTTCTCATTAAGGCAAATTAAACTTGTTTTGCTAATGAATAGTAATGTCGACAAACAATCCCCTGTGTAGCCAGTACGATACGAACTGGTAAGACTTTTAAAAAATTTCAATACCGATCATATCGTAACATTTGCTTTTGCGGTGTCGCCTCCTTACGATAGTCAATTTGTAAAATACATCTAAAACCAACACGTTAAAGACTCATGTAGACAACTTAAAGGTATAAAAGTCCTTCCCGTACCACTAATTATACGGAAGAGCGTTTTCAAAAATTGCACTAATTAAGCACTTTCCAATTTTTATTACCCGTTTTATCCTATTTTTTTCGGTAATTTTAGACACTTTTTACGATCCTTCCGAAACCTTTCATTACACCAATAATACAGAACTTCGTAACATCGTCCAATAATATTGGCTGCAAACACTGTCTACCGCGACAATGATATATAACAAACCTTGAAAATGTGTCTTGATATTGCGTCTAAACAAAATCTTAAGCTTATAAGATTTTAAAAAAAAATTTTAAACACTCAAACCAACCTGCCCTCGACGAATGCCCTTTCCACGTTTTTTCAACAACTTCATCTCCTTAAAAATCTCACTGGAGTCAACCAACAACTGATTGACTCCACTGCTCTGCCATCTCTAAGCCTACCCGTTCTGCTCTCAACGATACCACATGCCTTTATGTCCCTTTGCCTGTTTATTCAGTTACCAATAATATAATGATGTAGCTTCCCCCGAGACAACACATACTCGCACTATATCTTTGTGATGACTTAACATGGGCTTGTTGAAAAATTCAGTTGTAAAACAAGCTATCAAAAAATTCAACGCTTTACCATTATGTTATTTTTATTATTTTCTCAAATCTTAGAGTAAAGTTCAGTTTTTCAACAAGCCCAACATGTATTCCATATCTCTAATAGGCTTCCGTTAGTCATGATCCTTACCCTTGTTGCCTTGGTGATTTAAATTACGGCATGGTGTTTTAAACTAACGACCCCTTTTTTAAAAATTTTTTGATTAACCTACCTTTTAAACACATTTTTTGACATAGCCATGTTCAATACAACCTCAGACAGCAATTTTAAAGTATTCTTCAATCAGCCTAACTAAATATGAATAATCGGCTCATCACAACCAATAATCTCTAAGTTTTCCCAAATTTTCTAAAAATAACAGTAATAATAGCCTTTTCACATGTTGATACACCACTACTCGAATTGAAAGTCGTAAAAAATGTGCCTGAGTCTTCCCGGGATCTCACATAAACGTATGAACCAATCTAAGCACTGTCAAATGCTTTTATTGCTCTTGTCTTCGACAACCACAAGGTCTTTACTTACCTTGAAGAAAGGTATCTTTTTTGGCTTTGATATAACCTTTTTACCCGTTTTTGGATTAACACCTTGATAACCTTTATACTTTCTCAACTCAAACGTGCCAAAACCTCTCAGTTCGATTCTTTTTCCCTCAAGCAAGAACTCTGTGATGGTTGAAAAAAAAGCCTCTACAAGATCTTTGGTTTTATCTATCGTAAAATCATTAAACTTTTTTTCCTTTAGGACCTCAGCCAAACTCTCAATAAACTGGGTTTTATTCATATGTTTTCCAATAAATTCCAAAGTACGTATTAAGGAGGATGAGAATACATAACGCGAGCGAAAAAATTTTAGCTTTTCGTAAATTTGAACTCGCAAGCACGCTCGGGTAAAAGCCTAAAAACACCCAAACAGCGAATTTTATCCAAAAAGGAAGCGGAGCATTCAGAGGATTAATGTACCCCAATTTATGAAGCAATGCGAACCCTGAAAGGAGAAAAAGAAAAAGAACAATCATGTACGCCCTGACAAACTTTTTCTTTTCTCTTCCCAGAAAAGGTCCGACATGGAGTCTGTAAAAGAAACCTAAGGTTGCAACAAAAATTAAACCGATGAGCGAAACCAGATGAACAAATTTGTAAAATTCATAACTCACAATGTCGAGCAATTATATGCCTAAAACAACGTTATTTTCAACCGTTATCACAAACCTTATTTCTTCCGGCCTTGAAGCGCGATTTTAACTTGTTAACGTCTCCGTTTTGAATTAAATTGAAAACTTCTCTGGCTGGAAAGCCGTAATAATAAAATGATCCTCTAATGTACCAAGAGAAACGACCCTGATCCTGAGCCTGGCGAATGTCGCAAATTTCCTCGTTAACGCGTGGAAGCTCGTCCAAAGCTTGGTTCTCAAACCACGTAGCAAATCCTTCATTCAGCTCCAGATCGCCAAAAATTTGTCTGTTCATCCTCCATAAAACCACGTGACCAAGTTCGTGCAGTAAGACCCGCGCCAATTTTATTTCGAAATTCTCTCCTTCTACGCATCGTTCAACCCTTGATCGAACGATAAATATCTTTTCGGGTATCATCCAACCCGGATGGCAATTTTTTTTTATGTACTCCGGAAATTCTATGTGACTTACATCTTTTTCAAAGATGATAATCTCCACAGGACTGGTTTTTAGACTAATCCCGAAGCTTGCAAGAAATCTTTCTCCGAGCTTTACTGCTTTCTTAAGTGATGAATATGTAACTTCAGAATCCGTTCTAGGCGCTTTTACTGACAAAAGACCAAACTTTGACGATATTTCTGACACCCTTACAAGTCTTGCATCGAGCTTTGAATAGTCAGTATCTGCCGGATACGCCTTAAGAATACCAACAAACACAAGGAGAACATGTTTATACATGTTAAAAGAAATCGTCTGAAATTTCTTTTGTTTAAATTTTTTTATGTCCCAATTTCAAACGAACGCAAATATTTTTCTTGTTCAGCTGTCAGATGGTCAATGTCTATACCCAATGACTGAAGTTTCAGTTTTGCGATTTTTCTGTCGAGCTCATCTGGAAGTTTAAATACTTTGGGTTCCATGGATTTATGGGTACTTGACATATATTCAATCCCGAGGGCTTGATTTGCAAAACTTAAATCCATGACCGAAGGTGGATGTCCTTCAGCACAAGCTAAGTTAACAAGTCGTCCCTGACCCAAGATGAAAACAGTTTTGTCTTCTAATTGTAACTCGTAAACTTCTGGTCTTCCTTCGACCTGTTTTAGTGAGTCTTTAAATTCGTCTAATTCGAGTTCAATATCAAAATGCCCCGCATTTGCAAAAATTGCTCCATCTTTAGACGCTTTTATAAACTTACTCGATACAACATGACTATTTCCTGTAGCCGTTATGATTATGTCCGCTTCTTTGACAAAGTTTTCAAGCTTTCCAACCTCAAAGCCATCCATCACAGCCTCAAGAGCCTTTACAGGATCAACTTCACAGACTCGTACTCTGGAACCAAGTCCTGATAGCCGTCTGGCTATTCCCTTTCCGCACCAACCGTAACCACACACAACTGACACCTTGCCAGCCAAAAGATAATTTGTTGCCCTTAAGACACCATCGATCACACTTTGGCCCGTTCCATACCGATTGTCAAACATAAATTTTGTAAAACTTTCGTTGACGGCTAGTATGGGATATTTTAACTGTCTACTCGCTTCCAAAGCGCGGAGTCTAATAACGCCGGTGGTTGTTTCTTCCAGTCCGAACTGAGGTTTCTTTCGGACGTTATCCCAGTTTTTATGAATATAAAAAACTAAGTCACAACCGTCGTCTATTGTACAATCTACTTCATAGTCAATAACTTCCTGTATGTTGCCATAGTAATCGCTGGTTGTGTCGCCTCTTATCGCAAAAACCGGAATGTCAAAGTCTTTAACCAGGGACGCAGCAACATCATCCTGAGTGCTCAAGGGATTGGAAGCGCAAAGAAAAACCTCGGCTCCTCCCGCCTTTAAAGTTTTTGCTAAAACTGCTGTTTCAGCTGTTACGTGCAAGCAAGCTCCAATCCTGAGCCCCCTTAACGGTTTTGCAGATTGGAAGTCATGCTGAATTATTCTTAAAACCTTCATTTCTCGTTCAGCCCATTGGATACGAGAAAAGCCTTTTTGAGCCAACCCTAAGTCTTTAACTCTATACTTCATCTCGAAACAAGATTGTAACTTTTCTGACTCAAAAACCAAAATTTTTTGACATATTTTTCGATGAAGAGCGAGTCGGCGCCAAAGACCATCCGATTTGACAAGGTCGTTCCATTACGTTCATCTGAAAGGCAGCAAGAAGAACTTAAACCAGTTACCTTAACATCCAGTGGAGGACCGGTTAACCTCATAAAACAACTCGAAAAAGTCGGTTACATTTGTCCGCTCAATTTGGCTCTTCAAATCGCCCTCTTTCTAGATACTCAAGTTGACAAAATTCGTTCTTTGATATTAGAGGGTCCTTCTGGGTGTGGAAAAAGCTTTCTTGCCAAAAGCCTTTCAAAAGTAACTGGGGCTGAGCTTGTCTGCTTGTCTTGCTATGCCGGAATGCCTGTTCAAAATTTGATAGAGATACCTTCGACATTGGGGCTCGCAAAGGCTATGGCAGGTAACTCTGTGTCGGAAACTGAGCTTTTAAACCTTGGGACTTTGTCTAAAGTCTTTTTAAAAAGCCAGACAAAGCCTGTCATTTTTCTGGTGGATGAATTGGACAAAGCTGATGCTTCTATAGACACGTTTTTCCTAGGACCTATTCAGGATTCAAAGATTTGGCTTGAAAGCAGATCGCCAATAGAAGCGAAAAAAGAGAATTTGGTAATCATTTTTACGAAAAATTTCAATAGAAAGATTGACGATGCTCTTTTAAGAAGATGTCACCCAATTAAAATGACATATCTTAAGAGCGACCTTGAGGCAAAAATTCTATCTCAGCATTGCACGCCTCGAATCGTTGAAAATTTGGTCAAAATTGTTGATATCATGAGAAACGCCTCAGGTTCGTTTGAATTTGAAAGACCGCCCGCGCCGGAAGAACTTTTAACAGCGGGCAAATACGTGGAGCAAATGATCCAATGGGGTTACAAGGAGTATGAGCTTATCGGTTCTGTAATTTTTAGGGTTCTTGCCAAAAGTGAACATGACAAAGCTGTTTTAGAGCACATGATGAAATATCATCCTGATTTTGCAGACCCAGATTGTGTTAACCCCAAAGCTCTCAAAATCGAGGATGTTTATAGAAAACTTGGGCTTCTTGCCGCAAGTGGAATAATTTCAAGCCCGAAGGAAGACTTAGCTGTTATAATTGAAGAATAAACTTAAGATTTAATTATATTTTCCGATATACCTCTGTGTTTCCATCCAATCGCGGCTCAGTTTTATTGGTATCCTTTGCTACATGGTTCTTTTGCGCAATCTTGTTTTTTCTACTAGTTATAACACCCTTATGGATTTTGGCAGTCACTCGAGAGATTGGCAAACTTCATGAGTTTATTCATCTTAATTTAGCTGCGAATTACCCTAATCCTGAAAATATCGTTGACGGCTTAAAGAATTTACTAGAGGCAATGGGACAACAAGGATTAGGTGATGCCAACTCGCCTTTCCGGCCAAGACTAAGCCAAATTAGGAATATTTCAGTTTTTTTCCGAACAAATAACGATCAAATTAATGGTATGTTATCGGGGCAAATTCACTCAATACCCTTTACAAGAGAGGGAACTCAAACAGACGAGTTTCAGTTGTGTTTCTACTCCGATCCTTCAAATTTAAACGATGAACACACTAATTGCGGACCCCGAGAGCTAGACGAAAAATATCAAAGCCTAATTAGGGACAGTTCTAATTACATCTCGAACCCTATTGTTGTTGGAATAACTTACAAGCCTCTTATTTTTGGTTTCCTTGAAGATATATTTGGTACAAACAAAACGTCTGTCCAAGTCTACTACCCAAAGTTTGCGAACGTGCCGACTTCAACTGAGGCGCCTGTTTTGAATATTGATACGTTTGCAAATTATGTTCTACCTACAACTTTAAATACCGGTGTTTTGAGTGACGCTAATCAAAGATGTTTTTCTCATGTATTTTTATATCCGAGTAATTTTATTTTTAACCTACTCGTTCTTTTAAAAACATTTTTTAATTTTGATGATATAGTATTTCGCAAGTATGTTACAACACCCCTAGGGCTATCTTTCGTTCTAAAGATACAAGATATGGGTGCAGACACTTATATTCGTACCAATAACGATCCGATGCCTTTTGTGGACGTTGAATTCGAACCCTCTCAAGGTGTTGTGGTTTATCAAAACTCAAACTCAGGGGGTAACTCCACCTTTGAAGATTTAGAAATCAGCCTTCAAAATGCCCCGAGTGGGCACACTTTTGTATTATCAGATTGTTTCAATCGTGTCCTTTTTGATAGAAACTTTCATACACTTTCGTTATACCACGGGGAAGTTTTTGAACAAGTAACGGGAGTGCCTCCTGAAACCGAGCTTGTTACCAATCAAACACCAAATAAAGTGGAATTTTCAAAATTCATGCTTTCTTTTCTGGCCCCAAGTGTAAAGTTCTGGGGTGATATGAATATTTTTAATGATGTACGTATCAACACGCCTGACTCTATGGCAATCCAAACGCTTATATATAACCTTTTAGATGGTTCGCTTCAGGCAATTACTGATCAAGTATCTAACCCACCTGGAGATGCGATAACTTTATCTTTCTTGTTTAACATAAACCCTCCGTATACTTCACAATATCTGATAAATATGAGTGGCGGGAGTAGCTTCAGCCCCTCAATCTTTTTCAACCTAAATTATTTTTTTAATTTTCAAGGTCAGGCTCAAACTGGAAACTTAAAATCAGCATCTTATAAAACTGTATCTTTCAATATACCACAAGAACCTCCATCTCCTGACCAGAATAACAATCTGGCAACTAATATCTTGAGAACCATGATTTCAGACGATTTCCGTAACAGTCTTTTGAACTGCTACGAGCACTTTCAGAATTGCGGTCCCCAAGCCTCCAATCAAGTTAGTTGGCTTGAGAATTTCAGGGAAACAACAGAGAGAGCTTTTGCACAGCTGGCAATGGCAGTTTTCAAGCATCTAACGGTGTTACAGAAGTGAAAGGGTCACACTTTACGGAGTTTACAATTGGATTTGTTTTGTCCATGTTTTTTATTTATTTTCTGTTTGTAGTCGCTTTGCCCAAAGTAACTAAGTCCATATTGCCTGAAGTGGTTCGGGATATTGAATAACGTAGCCGAAAGTCACATCAAGAAAACTATCAAAAATATCGCCTAACAAATGAGTTTTAAAACCAAACACTAAAAATCGACTTTTTTTGCTGAGTTAGCTTTTGGCTTTTTGCCCAAATATTTTGGGAACGTTCAGGTTTTTCGCTGAGCAGTAAAACTCTAGAGCTACCTCTCGAAAACAGCACAAAACTGCAACCTATCAGCACGCCCCTGTTTAGTTACCTTTATCCTTTTAAACGTTTCTCAATCGAAGTAAAAAGTGTCAAATTTCAATAATACGTTAAACCTCCCGTTTTCATTGAAAAATCGCGACTGATTGATGGTATCCTAAAATTTCATAGCTTGACATTTTGTAAAACTACGAATACCGTTACCCCAAGAACCCTTAATCTTATAGAGCCAAGTCAATAGGGAACCAGTGATACCTTATCTTCGGCTTTGGGATCGTTGAAAAATTCCTGTGCGAGTTCCGAAGACATTAGAAGTTATAGAGACTGGCAACAGCGTCAATGTATCCCCTACCTCGTACCCCCTACAAAACGTGGCTTGTGAGAGATGCGATCCTTTACATTCCTCCGTTTCAGCGTTCCAAGAGCCACCCATTACCCTACAAGATGTTCGATTACAATATGGGTCTACATTAAATGACCCTGAAAAGTCTGCACCGTGAACAAGGATTGTTGTTTTTGAATTTGCGCTAACTGAGTTATCCAAAATCGCTGCTAAATTTACCATTCCAAAAGATATTACACCAAGCCCTAGAGCACCTAGAACCGTAAAAATTTGCATTATTTATATTATATCGCAAAATGTTCTATAAAATTTAGAAAAATTTCATCAAAATTTACAATAGTTTTAATTAAGCTCTAAGAACGTATTGCAAAAAAGTTTACAATTTAGCTAAAAAACATCATTTTTATAAAAACTTAAAAAAGCTACTACCAAGTTTTAAGGTATTTTTTAACCCGTATCTATGTCAAAAATTCAGGTCTAGGACATAGTACTTAAAAAATTTAAAGGTTTTTCTCCTAGGGCATCTTTCACCTTATGATAAATTTCCCAACAAAGTGCGCCTTTCAACAACCCCCAAAGTAAATTCAAACCGTTAAAACTAACATTTGGCTAATCATTAACTGAACTAGACCTTAGAATATAGGGTCCTTATGAACTCTCATGCTTACCCCTATTTCAACTTTCGTTTTTAGAACCTCCCCTCTATAACTAGCGCTTTTAAATGTTTCCCAGACACACGACTAATTAACTTCTTCTCAAAAACGTTGGTATCTCGCTTGCGTCATCTGGGGTCAATGCAAATTTTCTACTCAAAAAATTAAAACCGCTATCCTGCTTCTGAGTTGGTTTTGATGTCTCTTGTGAAACAGCAGCATTTTCAACCAAGCCTGTCGCAATTACTGTAATTTTTACAGTGTCTACTAATGTCTCATCAACAACCATTCCCCAGATTATGTTTGCATCCGGATGAGCCCGAGATTGAATCATCGATGCAGCTTCAGAAACCTCTTGGAGCGTTACATCCGGCGATGCTGTGAAATTGATTAGCACTCCTTTGGCTCCGTCAATAGCAACATCTTCCAGCAACGGGCTAAAAATAGCTTTTTCGGCCGCATCAAGAGCCCTGTTTTCACCTTTGCCTTCACCTGTTCCCATCAGGGCTAACCCCATCTCTTGCATAACCGTTCTTAAATCTGCAAAGTCTACATTTACCAATCCTTCAAGAACAATCAAATCCGATATTCCTTTAACCGCCTGATACAATACATCGTCGGCTTTTCTAAACATTTCTATCAAACTGGCATTCCTTCCCGCTATCGAAAGAAGCCTTTGGTTAGGTATCACAATTAAGGTGTCAACATAATTCTTTAGTGTTTGAAGACCCAGTTCAGCGTTTTTCATTCTCCTTTTTGCTTCAAAATTAAACGGCTTAGTAACCACTGCCACTGTCAAAGCGCCTATTTTTTTTGCAACTTCAGCCACAACAGACGCGCCTAAGGTTCCTGTTCCTCCTCCCATTCCCGCAGTCACAAAAACCAAGTCTGCCCCCTTCAACGCTTCCTCTATCTCTTCTATCGATTCTCTAGCTGCTTCCTCGCCAACCGATGGATCTGCTCCTGCCCCTAGCCCTCTAGTTACTCCCTTACCAAGTTGTATTTTCACTTCAGCCAAACTGTTTCTTAGTTGCTGGCTGTCTGTGTTTGCTGCTATAAACTCCACTCCCTCTAAACCACTTCTTATCATATTATTAACCGCATTAACGCCAGCTCCCCCTATTCCTAATACTTTTATCACGGCCCTATTAAAAGTCTCTTCGGTCATAAAATCTTATTCTATAACCATTGACAACACTAAAGCAACTTTATCAAAACTTTTTACGAACAATTTTAGCTTGTCAGACAAGATGATAAACTTACGAGTTTTACGCAGAAAGGGTTAACTTGATTAGTTAAATTGATAAGTGAGATAGGACCATCGCAAATAATTGTCGCAGGCTCATTTTCTTTGCGGAAAACGTCTTTGAATAACCTGCTGATTAATTGAACATCCGGATATCCTACGTAAAATTCCATACCATTCGGCTTTGATAAAAAAAAATATTCGCCCCAGACCAAAAAACCAAAAGACGGGAACATTTTCTGATAAAAAGTTTCTCTGATGGATATAGACTTAAGAACAAAGTCATACTCCTGAGCAAGATTAAAAAAAGAGATTTCATCGGTTTCGTCGAGTAATAGGTCTTCTAATTTTTGAATTTTTCTTACAACAAAAGAAGATTGTTCTCTGATAATTTTTTTTAGCTCGCTGAGATAAACATAAACTGGAACGTATATCTCCAGCTTGTGCTGATCTTTAAAAGATGTTCTAAGTATGGAAAGAGTTTTACGAAAAGCCAGAAAAATGTCTTTTTGGCCTATTAAACTTAACTCTAAACATTTCCTAAGGTTCAAAAAGATTCTCGGACTGCTTGCCGTTAAATCAATAGCTATCATTATGAAACATTCGACGTTTGGTAGATGGCAATATCCTTAGGTAGCAGTAAAATTTGATCAATCTTCCTGAACTGACGCATATCGTTGAACATTCGCTCGATAAATTCCGCGTATCTTAAGACCTGGTTATCTTCTAGACGATCAACTTGAATTAAAGGGCCAGAACATACTTTGATCAACATGCTTTCATTTTTAATCGTTCCATGACATACCTTGCCACCCACAGATTGAATTTTCATGAAAAACTGATGAAATGCACGAAAAGATGCATGAAAATTTTCTTGCCCCACCACAACAACTTTTGGCAGGTCTAGCATAGTCGTTTGTGCGACAGCTACAAGTCTTCTTTTTTTATCGACAGCATAATCATTTGGACCAAAAGTTAAGAGGTAAAGAGGTGGCTCTAAAAAGATCTCGAAGCGAAAAACTCGCTCAGCTAAATTTATATTGAAAGAACATTTTTCTACCGTCCCAAGATTGGATATTTTTCGACAAATTGAATTTGACAAAGCTAACAAAGTCACGTTAAAAGCCGGACCGTCAATTACACGAAAAATCATCGGATTGACAATCGATAATGCGCCTCCTCCAAAGAGTTTAACTTCTCTTTCGAAACAAGCCTCGAGCAAGATAACTAAAAATACGCTAACTATCAAAAACACAATCCAGCCTTGAGAATAAAAATTGGGGGCCAGAAATCTCTTTGGAAACTTTTTGCTCAAAAAACCGCCTGTATTGCTCAAAAAAATTTTAATTAACCTTAAAATTTTAATTAACCTTCTAAAATTTTCCATTCAAGTTCCAAATCAATAGCAAAATTTGTTTTTACCTTTTCCTTCGCTAATCTTATTAAATAATCAACCTCTTCGTAAGTGCCTTTTTTATGAGGATTGACAATCCAGTTAGCATGTTGCTCAGAGAACTTGCATTCGCCGTAGCTAAATCCCTTTAATCCGCATCTTTCCAAAAGCTCCCCTGCTGAACACTTTTTTTGTAAAAAAGTCTTACAGCGATCGACTGAAGGATTTTTGAAAACAGACCCTAAGCTTGGGTAATGGAGAGGCTGTGTAAGTTTTCTGTATTCTAAGTTGTTTTTCAAGCTAATCTTTATCTTCTCAAGATCACCCTCAACAAGCTCAAAGTCTGCAGCAATCACTATGGCGCCTGCCGGAATGTAACATTTTCGGTAATCGAATTGCGGTCTGATGGTTTCAAGTCTACCTTCAAAAACGATATGAACACGCTTGACAATTTCTGAAACTTCATGACCGTGAGCCCCAGCATTCATGTACACTCCTCCTCCAACTGTTCCCGGAATCCCTACCGCAAATTCCAGACCAGAAAGTGAGTCCATACTTAATTTTCGGGAGACTACGTCGAGCCGGTTGGCGGCTGCAACACGAAACAAATTTGACGATATTTTGGCAATGTCCTTGAAAGTTTTGCCAAGCTGTATTATCGGCACTTTCACAAAATCTCCCCTAATGAAAGTGTTGCTTCCATTTCCAAGGACGAAAAACTGACCGGAAAACTGTTTTGAAATTAAACAAAGCTGACGAATTGTTTCCGGTAAAACCAATAAGGATACGGTACCACCTATGTTTAATGTGGTTAGATTCACTGCTAAAAAATTCTCTTTATAAGCTATTCTGTTGAAATCCAAAAAGCGCTTAAACTCTTTCAAGAATATGTCTCGCTCTTTCATCTATATCGCCAGCTCCTATGACAAGATAAATATCTCCCTCTCCACGCCCTATTTCTCGCAGAAAAATTTCTTCGAAACACGGCAAATACTCCGCCCCCGAGTAGTTGGCAAGAAGTTTTGAGAGCTCTTTAAGCTCCTCGGAATTACATGATGAATTCTGCTCGAGCGGATTATAAATGTCCAAAACGTACGCCTTAGAAACTGTTTTAAATAAGTCCTTAAACATGCTGAAGGTGATTTTAGTCCTTGATACCCTATGAGGCTGGAAAAAAATAACGATTTCCTGATAACTGTTTTTTAGCGAGTCAATTACTGCCGACACTTCAGTTGGATGATGAGCGTAATCCGAAACTATTAAGGGAGTTTTTCGCAAAACCTCCATTCTTCTGGATACACCCCGATACGATGCCAGCCGTTGCAATAAATTTCGGGGTTCGCATCCAAACTCGTAACAGACCAAAAAAGCGCATAGCGCGTTTCTGGCATAATGCTGTCCCGGGAATGGAAGAAATGCGTCAAAATTTTTACCATCGTATTCAAAAGAAAAGTGAACTCCCTCTCTCGTGTTTACAAAACTAAATTGCGGAATAAACTTGGCTCTGGAACTGACAAGACCTATTCGATTTTCACTGTTTGAATAAGCTAGGTAACATTTTGGGACACATAAACCCATAGAGTAAAAGCTTAAATCTAATAGAGACTCCGTTTTCCAGAATTCAAGATGTTCGACGTCTATACTCGAAATCACAAAAATATAAGGTATCATCTTCAAAAAAGACCCGTCACTTTCATCCCCTTCAATAACCGCTAAATTCGTTTCGCGAACGAGTTTGGCATATCGGTCATAACCTAGTAATTTACCCCCTAAGTAAAAGGAACAAGCTTCTTTTGCGTTCAATAAGTGAGTTAGGATGGCGCTGATGGTAGTTTTGCCATGACTTCCTGAAACTAATATTTTCTTTTTGTCGCGGAAAAGCTCGCATACAGCTTCAAAACGATGCTTAGGTTGTATCCCGTATTGAAAAATGTCCTGCAAAAGATTTCTCGTTTGAAAAGCCGAAGAAAAAACTATTTCTTTGAATTTCTTATCTGTAATCAGCTGCATAATTTGGTCCCTTTTTAAAAATCTCGTTTCCGAATTAATATTTTTAACGGAATAAAAGGCTTTACCTTGGTCTACACAAAAATCGTTTAATTTGTCATCATAACCAAAAACCTCATAATTTAGATCACGATATAATTCTCCAAGACCTAGCATCCCTGTACCAAGGGATCCAAGCAATAATACACCATCTTGTTTCATGGAGGACATTCAGCAAATATGAGTATAATAAAGAGTTTACACGAATGATGCTGTGTTTGGCATAGGGTCAGGAGAGTTATTCATTATTATTCTTGTGTCTCTTTTATTCCTCGGGCCTAAAGAGTTACTATCCGTAGCAAAATCTTTGGGAAACTTAATGGGCAAAATTAATGCCACATTCATACGGTTTCAAAGAGAGATTAATTTGGCCCTTTACGAAGATGAAAACAAAACAGTTTTTGATCCTAAAGATATTGCAAAAGCAAAAATTGACCAAAGAATTGCAAGATTGACTGGCGACAATGGAGAAACTTAAAGAGTTTACCTTATTGGAACACGTTGAGGAATTAAGAAAACGCATTCTTTATTCTCTGTACTCAACCGGCATCTGCTCAGCCATCTGTTTTGTTTGGAGTGCGGAAATATTGAGATTGATTTTAAGACCGTTTAAAGCAACTTTTAGTGACTTTGATTTAGTGGGTTTGTCTCCTGGTGAGGCGTTTACGATTAGAATCCTTCTTTCGCTTTGGTCTGGGCTTTTGACTGCCTCACCATTGGTGATTTATCAGGTATGGAAGTTTATTGAGCCCGGGCTATATTCAGCGGAAAAAAGAACTTTAACCTCAGTATTTTGGTACACGATAATTTTGTTTCTTGCTGGTGTTTGTTTTGGGTATGGGATACTGCTTCCATACTCTCTTGGATTTTTTCTAACTCAATTTGAAGTCCTTCAAATTAAACCAACAATACGTTTATCAGAGTATCTTTCACTTTTAGTTCGACTTACATTAGCTTCCGGTATCGTTTTTTTAATGCCAGTTGCTTCCTTTGTCATGGCGAGACTAGGACTTCTGACAGCTGAATTTTTAAAGGCCAACTTTAGAATAAGCGTTGTGATCATTTTCGTACTGTCAGCGATTATTACCCCGCCTGATGTTTTTACGCAGATCATTTTGGCCCTTCCAATGATACTCTTATACTTTTTGAGTATAGTAACAGCCAGAAGAGGGGAAAAATGATACGCCAACCCTTAAGTGTGTCACAGCTTTGCCAAATCCTAGGTCTAGAGTATCGAGGAAGCGATTTCGTGATTTATGGTCTTTGCTCGTTAGAAAATCCAAGGCAAGACTCGCTAACTTTTAACATAAAACTCACGGAATTCAACTCATCGGTGGGTAACATTGCGGTCATTTCAAAAACTCCTTTATCTGGCTGCACATGGATAAAATCGGAAAATCCCCTGGTGGACTTCGTTCGCGCAACGAAAGAGCTGCTTGATCCAACTTATTATTTTAATGACATACTTTCGTCCGCCAATGAGAAATCCCCAACGATCTCTTCCGAAGCAAAATACAATCCAGATAAAGTGAGTTTCGGCCCAAATGTGGTAGTCTCCAAAGGGGTTGTAATAGAAGACAATGTGAAAATAGGCGCAAATTGTTTTTTAGGGCCAAATGTTTTCTTGGGCGAAGGCACTGTGCTTCAACCTAATGTAGTGATTTTAAGGGATTGTGTTATAGGAAAAAGATGTTTCATAGGCGCTGGAACTGTAATTGGTTCAGAAGGTTTTGGATATGTATTGATCGATGGAAATTACGAAAAATTCCCCCAACTTGGAAAAGTGATAATTGAGGATGATGTTGAAATTGGTGCAAATTGCGCAATTGACAGAGGGGCGCTGGATGATACTGTTATTGAAAAAGGGTCTAAAATAGACAATTTGGTTCAGGTAGGTCATAATGTTCGCGTAGGTCAAAATACGATTATATGCGGTCAAGTTGGGATTGGAGGCAGTTCAAAAATTGGCAGATTTTGCACACTTTCAGGACAGGTTGGGGTAGCTGATCACTCAATTATCGAAGATAAAGTTCGAGTGGGCGCAAAGTCAGGTGTAGCAGGAAGATTGTTTGAGAACTCGGATTATTTGGGATGCTTTACTGCGATTAAAGCGAACACATGGAGAAGATTCGTCGCATTTTTGCGAAGAGAGTTTAAAAAAACTGAAAAAAAGTTGCCTTAAAGTATAGAAATACTATAGAATTTCTATAGAACTTTTATGATATTATCTATCAGTTCCCTCAAAGGGTGTGATGTTTTTTTTGCCGACCAGTTGCAGAAGAGTTCTTTTGATCTAATTTTTGAGCCGGAGAAAAAATATTCAATTGTCTTTGGAAATTTATATCAAGTCAGATTTAGAAACTTTTTGCCAGTTTATTTTATTGTATTTGTTTTAAAGCACTACCTTCAGTCTCAATCAAAGGGTTTAATTATTTTGCCAAAAGAGGACATTAATCCACTATTTATTATGGCTAATCTTAAAAGTGTTGAAACCCCCTATTTTTATGACGGTGCCTTGATTTTTGAGGATCTGAACGCGGTGCCTGAATTTTCAATTCTATTTTGTAACACTTCGCAAAAGATTAGAAAACAGACACTTTCCCTTGTAAATAAGAAGAATTTAATTGTATTTATATTAAACCGCCATAAAACAAAAGACAGCTATCTTTACAAAGCTAGTTTTAAGGTAGTTGTAAATCATTACTATGACTCTACAGGCAGAATTTCTTCAAGCTTAAGAATTGGTATCAAAGACAAAACTCTCGGCTATATTAAAGGACGGGTCAACCTGTCCGAATACTCTCCTTGCGGAAATTCCCTTGAGGTTGAATTGAGAACTTTAAACGCATCTTTGAGATGTACTTAAGCATTGACTCCCGGGGAATAATATTTAAAGAGTGTTTCGAAAAACAGTCAATTATCGTTAAGGATAACACGGTAGTCTTTTCTCATAATATTCCAACAGAATTTTTAGGTTTAGCCAAAAAAGATGTTGTTTCACGTTACCCATCTGTTTCAGTCTTTGAATTTAATCAAAGAAAACTTTTTTCGCTTATCATATCGGCAGGGAAAAAACTAAGCTACCATCTTCCGGAAATTTTTTTGATTAACATAAATCCATCATGGATTAACTTTTACACCCTACACTTGGAATTGCAATCTTTTCTTAATTATTTTGGAAGCGCTGAAAAGTTTTTGAAATTTTTAAAAGGAATTTTTTTAAAAGTTATCGGCAGACCTCTTAACTTTGTCATAGGAACCAATCCTTTTCTAAATTCCATAGCCCTTACGACCTTGAATTTGGACTCAAAACTTCTCGAATCAAAACCAGGCGAAATCGAAAACATGATCTGCCAATTGAGTCTTAATCAATGTTTTTTCCTTAAAAACGAAGAAAAAAGCAAACTTTTTCATTTAAGGGTTAACTCTCTTAATAAAATTTTAATATTGCTTAAGAGTAGCAAGTTTCAGAGGATTCTGTCTTCTGAAACACTTGAATTTTTGAAGAATTTCAACGCACCTCTGGAACATTACAGGATTTACCCTGAGAACTTAATCGAGTTTTCGTGTGAGAAAGAAATTTTTGATTTTTATATTTTTTATGAGCATCTACTTGAAAATTTAGTACTTTGCAGGGAACAGCTTGAACGGCAATGTATTCAATCTTCAAAAGCTATTTTATTCTTAAAAGCGAGAGACACTCTTTTCAGAGATGTGATCGAAATTCCCAAAACTGTTAAAGAAACGAAAACAATAGCTTTTTCATTTTGTGAAAAATGCCAAAAAAAGATATGTTTTCCTATAGCCGGTTTTTACATTGTCCCTATTCAAATAAAAGCAAAAAAGTTTATTCAAAGGAAACTTTTAGGAAGTGAAATTGCCGGTATTCCCACGACTTTAAACTCTAGGATACGGAAATTTGCGACAATTCAAAGAGCTTGCCCGGAACTACGTTTTTTCCGGTCACTGAATACGGAAGACAAAGCTCAATCCTACGACCCTCTTTACTGTGATGTTCCTTCAATACTGTTTGAATTGCCGATTCCTTTGCGTGTTTTAAGTGTTCCTGGCAGACGCATATGCTATATAATATATAGTGGGAAAAAAATTAAAATCGTGAAATGTATACCTCATTGCTTGGTTCTTCCAGAATGGTGGAACAGGAAGCTAAGCTCAATTTATTCTGAAAAAAAACTTATAGTAGCCCCAAGGCGTTATTATAAAGCTTTAACTGCTAGCGGCACACTCTTATGGCTATTTGAAGCGGATAATCAGGTTTTTCTGCATGGAGTCTGGTCATGAAATGCGACCAATTTTCTCGAAAAAAAAGAGCCGAAGGCTTATAAATATTTATTGTGTTATTAGCTTGTGTTTAATAACATCAAAATTAAAGTAGTATTTTCATATGGAAAAAAAATTAAACGATAAAAAAAATTCGGAACCAAAAAAAACTTACGTAGTTCCTTTAATTGCCCTTAAAGAGTCTGTGGTATTTCCCACCCATACAGTTCCTTTGTTTGCGGGCCGAGCCAAAACCATAAGAGCAATAGAAGCAGCCGAAGATCAAGATCTTATGATAATGTTGGTAGCTCAAAAAGAAGCCTCAATTGAAGATCCTAAGGAAACCGATTTGTATACGGTAGGCACTCTTGGAGAAATCGTTCAAAGTATTCGAAAGTTGGATGTTCAACTTAGCCTCGCTGTGGACAGTAAATTCAGAGCTAAAATCAAAAAGTTTTTAAAAACAGATGAGTATTTTCTCGTGGAAGTTGAAGAAGCAAACCCTGTAAGCGAACTCACCCCTGAAACGCAGGAATTAATGAAAAAACTAAGAGATCTTTTCTCGGAATATGTCAATATTTACAAACCCAACCTGAAAGAAAATGTTTTAACTCAATTGTCTGTTATCGAGGACCCTGTTAAATTATCGTACTCTATAGCGCCTTATGTAAATCCCAAGTTTGAGGAAAAACAAGCTCTTCTTGAAATTGACAATTGCAAAGAACTCATAATCAAGTTGTGCGATTTAATTCAAAAAGAGATTGAATTATTTGAAGTTGAAAAACGGTTTAAATCCCGGGTCAAAAAACAAGAGCAAAAAGGACAAAAAGATTTCTTTTTCAATGAAGGCATTAGAGTTTTACAAAAGGAATTGGGAGAAAAAGATGAATTTCGAAACGAGATTCTTGAGCTTGAAGAAAAATTGAGAGCAAAGAAAATGCCCGATGAGGCCAGAGATAAAACGGAAAAGGAAATTCGAAAACTGAAAATGATGTCTCCAATGAGCGCAGAAGCAACCGTTGTCAGGAATTATGTTGATTGGATGTTATCTTTGCCATGGCTTGAATACAGTGACGACTTTATTGACATTCAGGTCGCGAGAAAAATACTCGATGAAGACCACTACGGTTTGGAGAAAGTTAAAGAGAGAATTTTAGAACATCTGGCTGTTCAAAAACTAAACAATAAAATCAAAGGGCCAATTCTTTGTTTTGTTGGGCCTCCTGGAGTAGGTAAAACAAGTCTTGGACGGTCTATCGCCAGAGCTGTTGGCAGAAATTTTGTAAGGGTTGCTCTTGGCGGCGTTAGGGATGAAGCTGAAATTCGCGGGCACAGAAGAACTTACATAGGAGCTCTGCCGGGTAAAATAATACAAGGAATTAAAAAAGCGGGGACTTCGAATCCGGTATTTTTATTGGACGAAGTCGACAAGATGACTGTTGATTTCAGAGGAGATCCATCAGCAGCCCTATTGGAGGTTCTTGATCCTGAGCAAAACTATACCTTTAATGATCATTACTTGGATTGCGATTATGACCTGAGCAAGGTTATGTTTATATGCACTGCAAATCAATTGCACACAATACCGGCGCCTTTATTAGACAGAATGGAGATTATTCGAATCTCTGGATATACCGAAATAGAAAAATTAAATATAGCCAAAAGGCACCTCATACCAGCGGAAATTAAGGAAGTAGGGCTTGATCCTGATAAAGTTGAGTTTACTGACGAGGCCCTTTTGAAACTCATTAGGGAATATACGAGGGAAGCTGGTGTCCGAAATCTCAAACGCACAATCTCAAGTCTGCTGAGAAAAATAGCGGTTCTTTTTGTTCAAAAAGATTCCGGGGTAACTTTTCCACTTCAAATCAGAGAAGACAATGTGATTAAATATATTGGCTATCCGCCATACAAGCAGAATGAGCTTGAGAGTATTGATCCGGTTGGTTCGTGCACAGGTCTTGCCTGGACGGAAAAAGGCGGGGAACTTTTGGTCATAGAAGCCTCGGTAATTCCTGGTAAAGGCAGGTTGCAAATCACTGGTAAACTCGGAGAAGTAATGCAGGAATCGGCTAAAGCCGCTCTAACGTATGTCCGGAGTAGATTTTCTCTTTTTGGTCTTCCGAAGGAGTTTTTTGACAAGGTTGACATTCACATACACGTTCCAGAAGGAGCAATACCTAAAGATGGTCCATCGGCAGGCATCACCATAGCTACGGCCCTTGTCTCAGCGTTAACAGGCATTCCGGTAAGCAAAAACGTGGCAATGACGGGAGAAATAACTCTTAAAGGAACGGTCTTACCAATAGGGGGCTTAAAAGAAAAATGCTTGGCTGCTAGTAGAGTTGGTATTAAAAAAGTCATAATTCCCCTGAAAAACGAAATAGACATAGAGGAAATACCGGCAAAGATTAGAGACACAATAGAGATCGTTCTGGTAAGCCATTGTGATCAGGTTTTGCTCGAGGCTTTAGAAGTGAAATCGCTAGAAGAATTTGCAAAAGTGGTTGAGTACTTTAAAAATCAGAAGGAACTACTTTTCGATAACGGAAAACGTGACACAAGAAAAGATCAAAGTCCGGTTGAACAAGAAGAGACTTTTCAAAGGATGACCTGTTAAAGGGCTCTCTTCGTAAATTTTAGGTAAAGAGGGCTCAAATTCGCTGTTGAGAATTCTTTTTTTGTAAGGTTAAATAATAGTGTTGGCGACTTGTGAAAACTGTTTCTGCCGTTGACAGGATTCATCATCTAGTTGATCCCGGCTCATTTACAGAAGTAGACAAACAGGTTTATCACAGAGGATTCGGTTTTTCAGAGGCGTTACCCAGAGTTTCAGGTGATGGGGTTGTTGCAGGGTTTGGAAAAATAAATGGAAGGCCCGTGGGCGTTTTTTCACAGGATGCCTCGTTTGTAGGTGGTTCGCTCGGCGAAATGCATGGAAAAAAAATTTTAAAGGTACTTGATTTTTGTGAAAAAAATCTTTGTCCGGTTGTAGGGCTTGTTGAAAGTGGTGGGGCTAGAATACACGAGGGCGTTTTAAGCCTTGGTGCTTATGGTGAACTTTTCCAAAAAAACGTGAAACTCTCGGGCCTTGTACCACAGATTACCGTAATATTAGGAGCGTGCGCGGGTGGAGCTGTTTACTCTCCGGCATTGACGGACTTTATTATAGCGACTAAAGACAGTTTTCTTTTTATTACAGGCCCAGACGTCGTTGAAGCCGTGACAGGAGAGAAACTAACCAAATCGCAACTTGGGGGTACTGAAATACATGAACAGATTTCAGGGGTTCTTGACATGGTTTGTGAAGACGACACATCAGCAATTGGCTGGACGCGTACTCTAGTTTCCATGCTTCCTCAGAACTACCGGGATTTGCCACCTCGTTTCTTAGTTGAGGATTCTCCGTTTCGCAAAACACCTGAGTTTGAGCGCGTAGCAGGATTGGCGCCAAACATCCCTTACGATGTCAAGGATTTGATTTTTGATCTCGTGGACAAAAACACATTCGTAGAAATTAAACCAGCTTACGGTAGAAGCCTCGTTATTGGTTTGGGAGCCTTGGATGGCGAAATTGTAGGGATTATCGCCAACAATCCTTCTGAGCTGGCAGGATGCTTGGATGTTGACTCAAGCGTTAAGGGAGCGAGATTTGTGAGATTTTGTGACGCATTCAACGTTCCATTGATTGTATTGGTGGATGTTCCCGGATTTCTTCCTGGGAAAGACCAGGAAGAAAAAGGGATTATAAAAAAAGGCGCAGCATTGTTATTTGCGTTTTGTGAGTCAACCGTGCCAAGAATCACCTTGATACTCAAAAAAGCTTACGGCGGTGCTTACGATGTAATGAACTCGCGTCATGTAGGAGCTGATTTCGTTTTTGCTTTACCAAACTCTGAAATAGCTGTTATGGGACCCGAGGGTGCAGCAAAAGTGGTTTTCAAAAAAGTTCTTGAAAGTCAGCCACATATGCTAAATGAGCTCATTTCGAAGTATCGAAATGAAATAGCCCACGTTCAAACAGCACTGAGTTTGGGTTTTGTCGATGCAATAATCGAACCATCGTGCGTAAGAGAAACTTTAATCAAAGCTTTACGACTGATACCCCAAAGAATTAGATCGACTCCAAAAAAAAATGTCCCATTTTGAAAACCAGAATTCTTTGGATTTTGACTCAATCTGGGAAGAAACTCCCTTGGAAAAAATTAAATTCCTGTTTAACGAAGATCTTAGAGACGAGGAAATGTACGCCCTAATTGCTACATTAACCAAAATCTTGGAAGAAGGTCTTTAAAATGAGAAAATTCAGGGTCATTGTAAATAACGAACAACATGATGTTGTGCTCTTAGAAAGGAGCAATAACTCTTTTCATCTGAAAATAAATGGCAAGAACGTGCTAGCCACAATAGAACAACCTATCCAAGCACCAGTTGGCGTTCGAGCAGTTGGGTTACAAGTCAACGAAGTTAAAGCGCCCTTTGCGTCTATTGTAAGCAAAATCTGGGTGACAGATGGCAACATAGTCGAGAAAGACCAACCTCTTGTAACATTGGAAGCCATGAAAATGCAAAACCTTATTAGGTCTCCAAGGCGTGCTAAAATTAAATCGGTTTTAGTTAATCAAGGGCAAAAAGTGGAAAAAGAGCAAGTAATTTTGATTTTTGAATAGGCTAGCTGAAAAATGAAATAAGCTCTGGTTGTAAAGCAAGATCAGTTAAATTACGTGTCCTCGAGTGTGAAAGCCTCTCGTGAAAACACCTTAAAGTCGCTCAAATTACGCGTTAATCATATCATTTAAGAAAAATCTCAGTGTTTCACTGCTTACGGTTTTTGGTAGACTGTTAAGTTCCAATCTTAGATTTTTGATAAACTGCTTGACAGAATTAAGTCTGTGATCAAGTAAAGACTTAGCTGCTTTTGTGTTTAATTTTTCAGCTACCTTAAGGTATCTCGAAAAGAACAAGTCTACAGCGAATTTTTGGTCGTTAATCTGCCTTTCATCCGCAAACGGATCGATTGGATGGTAAAGTATTTTATTCATCAAGCCTGCTGACGCAAACCCTCTCATAATCGCAACGCATCCACAGGACTCGAGCATATCCGCGTCTTGAAGTACCATGGCCTCCAAAAAGTTTGGCTTCAGTCCCTTTGAAAATGAACAAGTTTCAATAGCTTCTTTTACCAAAAGCAATTTATTACTCGGATACTCTAACTTGGATAAAACTTTCACCGCATATTGTGCGCTTTCTATATTGCTTAGGACGCTTTTTGGATGATTTTTTGGATAAACTATTACGTCGTGAAAAATTGCCGAGGGTATTACAATCTCTAAGTCAGCTTTTTCCTTTTTACCTATTGATTTAGCCAGCTCAAGAACTCTTATTATGTGGAATATATCGTGTGATGGATCTTTTCTCTTTTTGACTTTTTTATAACAAATTTTTAAAAGCTCATCCTCTGGAACCATTTTTAAAAAAGTAGATTAATTTTACCCGGCAAGATTAAAAAGACAAATGTTCTTTTAACAAGCAAATATTTTAATTTGCTAACCGCTGTTCAAGCTGAATTTAAAGGAAAAAGGACACTAAACCTCGCTACACGTAAGAATAAAGAATTTACTTTTCAGTGTGCCAAAAACAGCCTTATGAAGCGAGAATTTACTTTAAGATGAAATTTATAAGACAATACCCAAAATGATAAAAAAATTATTTGAAGAGGAATTTGAGGAAGTGGTATTCTTCTCAAATCCACGCACAAACCTCGAGTGCATAATAGCTGTACACTCAACCAAACGAGGGCCAGCCTTAGGGGGGTGTAGATTCTGGCATTACTCATCTTATGAAGACGCATTAATCGATGTGCTACGGTTAGCTAAGGGAATGACATATAAAGCCGCAGCTGCGGGTCTAGATCTAGGTGGGGGAAAGTCTGTGATAATCAAAAACCCGTCTGTAAATTATTCAAGAAGAGAACTCATGCGATCTTTCGGGGAATGCGTCAATAAACTTCAAGGGCGATACATAACTGCCGAAGACATGGGAACGACTACTGACGATATGGATGTAATAAGTGAGGTAACTCCTTTTGTTCGGGGATGTGGAAAAGTTAAGGGAGACCCCTCTCCTTTCACCGCAAAAGGCGTTTTTTATGCTATACAAGTTGGGTTTCGATTGTTATTTGGAAGTGAAGATGTTTCTGGAAAAACAATCGCTATCCAAGGTTTAGGAGCAGTAGGTTTAAAATTGGCAAAAATTTTGGCGGACAGCGGGTCTTATGTCATAGGAACAGATGTCAGCAGCGAGGCAGTAGAACGTGCACATGAGCAAATTAACGGGATTAAGATAGTTTCACCCGAAGAAATTTACAAGGTTGATGCTGATTGTTTTAGCCCTTGCGCCGGGGGCGCAATTTTGAACAGCTCAACAATTCCACTCTTGAAAGCAAAACTTGTGGCAGGGGCTGCAAATAACCAAATATCAAGCCCAGAATGTTTTGAATTATTTAAACAAAAAGGCATTCTTTATGCACCAGATTTCTTGATCAATTGTGGCGGTCTTATAAAGGTTGCTAGCGAATCGTTAGACGTAAGCGATACCGAAGATTGGATCAACCAAAAACTATTAAGTATAAAAGAAAAACTGCTATGGGTTTTTGAAGAACACATTAAAAGCGGAAAAAGCACCGAGCAGCTTGCAATTCAACTGGCACAGTCTGAGCTTGCATAAATCCAGAAGACTTCAAATCAAATTACTCGTTAAAATTCTGTTAACAGCGATCGTCTTTTATTTCTTTATTTCAGAAGTGATTCTGAAAACTTCCGTTAGTTCCGTATTGAATGAACTCAGAAGCGTTGATCGAGCTTTATTCACAACTTTTTTAATCCTGTCAATTACCAATTGCGCGATTTCATCTGTGCGCCTTCATATTATGCTCTATGATCTTGGGTTCTACACAAGTTGGCTTAGCGTATTTTTTGTGACTTTTGTAAAAAATTTTTTTGCTGATCTTCTTCCTGCTAAAACAGGAACATTAATACATCTTTATCTCGTTCCACGATTTCTCAGGGGCAATTTTGAAGCGGCTTTTAGCACGCTCGCTCACATTTCCTTTCTCGATATCTTTGCGGTTGCGTTTTTAATTCTCATTTTTGGATTTTTTGTTGGAATTTTGGGTGTGTTGAATCTTTCCGTATATGTTTATGCAATCGCTATTTTTCTTCTTTTCATAAGTTCCTATTTCATAAAAAAATTACCTCTAATTGTAAAGTCGCTGTTCAAAATTTTAAACAGAAACCTTCCGCCATTAATTGGGGAAACATTAACCACTTACGAAAGACTTAATGAAAAAAAGACACTAATTTGGTTAATCTTTTTAGCAATCACTCAAAGATTTGTAAAGTATTTTTCTTACTGGGTTCTTTTTCTAGCTCTTGTAAAAAACTATGGAATTGACGTTGAAAAAGCACCGTTTTTCAAAACAGTTTTTGCGTTTATAACGGCGGAAATGTTCGTGTCTTTACCAGTTTTCTCTATTGCGGGAATCGGAACTTTTCAAACCGGCTGGAATCTTGCTTTTTCCGTGCTAGGTTTCGACCTTTCGATTGCAAATTCAACATCCATTAGTCATCATGTTCTAACACAAGCGTGGGGTGTGGTCCAAGGTCTTAGCGGAATCGGGTTAAGCTTTTTATTTTGCAATTGGCTAAACAAAAATCTAATTTTTATCCATCCTCCTAAATTCATTATAACTGCCTTAACGTTATTAACATTGACGATTGTCACGGCTTCCCTCCCTGACCAGCGAAAAACCCAGCAAATTGCAATATTTGGATCCTCTGAAGAAATTTGTACCCGTTGCAAAGTTTACTTTGATGGAATTATCGAGAATTCGACTTTAGGAATTTACAAGCTAACGGGTAAAAAGCTGGAAAAAGTCATTGATAAAGAAAGTGTTTTCGAACAGTTTCCTTTCGTCGACAAGAAAAACAACAGAATTATTTTTACCGAAAGTATCTCTATTCTTAGAAATGCCCCCGGTAAAATTTTTGCTTTGAAAAACGGGGAAACATTTTTGCTTGAAAACGACGGCGCTTTTGCTTCACTGACCCCAGCTGGCGAGCTTCTTTTTGAGCGTCGCAGAAGACAAATCATAATCAAGAAAGATAACAACGAGGATATCATTTTTCCAACCTTTGTATCCAAAGATATTGAAGTATCAAAGCCCAGAATTAGTCCAGATGGGAAACTCATTGCGTTTACTGTCAATCAACCTTCCAAATGGCATATTTGGATAGTAGATAGGAGCACAAAAACCGAGATTGCAAAATTTCGCGGATGTGAGCCATGGTTCGAGTCAAACGATAGTGTAATCTTTATAAGAATTGATGGTGGAAAACGGTTTATAAAGAGACGAAATTTGAAATCCGGAGCTGAAGAAGACTTAGTTAAACCTTTTGATGATTACATAACATTTTACTTCCCTTTTGCTTTCGATGGAATATTGTTATATGGCGCCAGCAGAAGCGCATCGCATGGATTAGAAGGTGGCGTTTTCGACATATTTTACAAGAAAGATCAAAATAACAATAAATTGATTGAATCAACAACTCTATTACGTTGGCCCTTTTTGGATTACTAAACCTCTCTGTTGATCAATCAAATAGACTTAAAAATCTTCATCTGTAATTCGATATGGAATAAAACATCTCTTCTCAGAGATTATATTTTGTTTTTTCGCAACGATATTTGCAAGGTCGTCATCAGTTAAGGAGAAATCCTGATTGACGGCTTCAGTGGTAGATTTTGTGCTGTCCGGAACGTCCAATTCAATTTTTGCCCTTGTCATAACCTGGCTGGCTATCGGCAAACTTAAAACCAAACGATTAAAAATTAATCTGTTACTATTTCTAATATTCTTCAACAATTTCTCCAAATTAGGCTTTTTAAAATGCACCAAAATTAACGCAAGACGCAAAACATTGTCCACTAGAGTATTTTGATGAAAATGGCTGCCAAAAAGTTACTCAATTATCTCTTCAAATTTAAGGCTGTATCAATAGTTTCAGAGGTCGTTGACATAACTTTTGAATTTGCTGAAAATCCTTTTTGAAACAAAATAAGGTTAACGAACTCCTCGGCTAAATCAACATTAGAACGTTCAAGAGACCTGTTTTCAAATTCACAGGTAGTCGTTCCTAAGTAAGGATTGAGGATTTCAAATCCATTGATTGGTTCGAACATATTTTCCGAAACACGTATCAAGCTGTCTAGCGAGCTTGGCGAACCTACCGCAAGAAATGCTATATTCTGAGAAGAGCCGTTTTTGAAACGAACGCTAATCAATCCTTTGTCTTCGACGAAAACTTCAACTGGGCTTCCTCTTAGCTCCTGACCATCTGAGATATAACTACTAACAGCTGAGATAGCGGCAAATTGAGTTGAACCCGAGAAGCTAAGGCTAAAATTCTGCGGATTTGCTCCCACCCAGTTTATAGCCATGTTTAACTGAGGAGTGCCAATTAAAATGCCTGATCCGTCAAACTGAAGCTGTGCTTGTCCAACTTGAACGGGAATACCCGCAGTCTGTCCCACTTGTTGCCCGTCTACGAACGCCCTAGCTTCCCATGTGTTAACTCCAGTTTTTTTAAAATAGATAAAAATTTGATTAGATTGTCCTAAAGAGTTCACTACCGAAACTGAAGCTGAAAAATCACTTTGAGATGCGATACTTTGAAAACTCGTAAAGGGTCCCACAAAAGGTCCTGAAGCAACTTTTGAGGCGTCAAGATTTAAAACAATATTTCCCGATGAAGCAGCTTTTGGCGGCATTGACGCCGTTTTCAAATTGATGGGGCCTAATTGATCAAAATTAGGGCCTGAAAATCCTAAAACTCTTAGACCTGATGTTGTCACTAAAAAACCTTCCTCGTCTATCGAAAAGTTTCCAGCCCTTGTTAGGAATTGCTTTGTCCCGTCAGTAATCAGAAAAAAACCTTTGCCTTTAATCGCAAAATCAAGCTCCCTTTGTGTACCCTCTATGGCGCCGTCTGAAAAAATATTTCTTATCCGGCTGACATAACTTCCGTCGCCCGCGCTTAAAAAGGGACTTTGGCAGTACGAGTCGCTTACTAAACTTGTGAATTCCGCTCTCTGTTTTTTAAAACCGGGTGTGCTGAAATTTGATACATTGTCTCCTACTACCGATATGGCGTTTCCATGCGACAACAATCCCAACATGCTTGAAAAAAAGCAACTTTCGACTCTCACAACGAAAATCTTTCCGTTTTTTAAGTGTGATCAAAAATCGTGCCGGACTGAACGCACCAAATCAGTTTCACTTTTGGCCAGCAACTTAATACTGGTTTCAATGCAACTAGTGCCGATGTGGAATAGATAATCCAGAAGGGGAATTTTATGCTTATCAAAAAAGGAGTTGAGCCTTGCTACCGAACATGCTAGCACAAATAACCACATGGTGATCTCCGATACTCGTAACGATATCATTTGCTTTCCAACTATGTTTCCGGATTCCCTGACTGCGATCTTGCGAAAAAGCTGAAAAATGCCTTTTTGAAGTTTATTTAAATGCTGGACGTAACTTGCTAAATCCTCGACAAAGACGCAATCAATCTTTGAGGTGGGGCCTAAAAAATAATTCGCCAAAAGACCAAAACCTTTTATTGGATCTTCGTAAAATTTTGATACGGATCGTAAATTCTTAAACCTTTCGGCTAAAGCTTTGAAGCCGTTGAGAGCGATGAAAAGCCTTAAAATCTCATTCGATCCCTCAAAAATTCGATTTATCCTCGCGTCCCGCAAGAACCTTTCATACTCAAATTCTTTCATGTAACCGTTTCCACCAGCGATTTGTAAGGCTTCATCGCAAGCTTCCCAAAGACTTTCGGTTGCAAAAACCTTTAGAATTGCCGCCTCCATTGCGCAATCAGGGTAGTTTTGATCAATCATGTCGCTTACGACATCGATCATAGCCTCAACAGCAAAAATTTTTGCTTGCATCCGCGACAATTTCTCTTTGATTATGTCGAAATCAGTCAAGGGTTTCCCAAATTGGACCCTGGTGGTAGCGTGTTCCAAGGCCATACTGTACATTCGTTTCATCCCCCCAACAGCCCCACCTGCGAGTCCCGTTCGGCCATTATTGAGAATTGTCATAGCAACTTTAAATCCCCTGCCTTCCTCTCCTAACAGATTTTCCCGAGGGACCCTGACATTATCAAAATAAACCGATGCGGTTTTTGAAGCCCTGATACCCATTTTATCCTCAGGGAGACCAACTGAGACACCCTTAAATTCTTTCTCTACAATAAAGGCAGAAATTAAACCATTTTGACCATCAGTTCTCGCAAAAACAGTGAAAACATCCGCAAAGCAACTATTGGTAATCCATATCTTTTGACCATTAAGTATCCAAAAATTTTCATTCTTGATTGCCTTTGTTTCTATAGAGGCCGCATCGGAGCCAGCTTTTGGTTCAGTAAGGCAAAAACATGCAATTTTTTCTCCGCTGGCTAACTCAGGAAGATATCGTTTTTTCTGATCATGTGTTCCATACATTAAAATACCTCTTAAACCAATGGAACTATGCGCACCTAGCATAACAGCCGTTGCGGGGTCAAACCAAGTTACAGTTTCTATTATCTTGCTGTAACCCCATGATGTCAGTCCAAGACCTCCGTATTCCTCTGGGATGATTAATCCAAAAAGGCCCAGTTGTTTGATACCATCAAAAAAATCTTTCGAAAATTCGGCATTTTGATCAAACTGTCGAAACTGATCCTTGTACCGTCCCATAAATCCAGAAACTGAAGCTTGAAGATCTCTTACTAAGCTTGTCTCGTTTTCAGATCTTCGAGGATACTTGCATATCAAACGAGAAAGCATGTTATGGCCTGAAAAAAAATCTCTTACATAACTCGAATTGCTTTTATATTCTTTAACAGACATTAGTAACAATATTTTCAAATGAAATGAAAAAATTTCGTAGCCTCTTTTTCTTCGTCTTTGTTATCCTGGGTGAATGCGATGGAAAGATCATAAAATCGGTGAAAGTGTATGTGACTGACATATTTGTAGACTCTCAGATAGAAATAATTAAGGGCATTTCCGCTGTAAAAGTTAATACTAAACCATCTCTCATAAAAGCTGTTTCCCCAGCTAAAGAGGGAATGATATGCACAACGTTACTTCTTAAGGAAACTGAACGAAAACTTAGAACACTAAACGTTTTCAAACGTGTCCATTTGAACTATAAAAGTTTATCGGATGGAATTGAGTTAGAGATCTATGTCACTGATAGCTGGACAATAACGCCGCGATTGCATCTTGACTCTCAAACATCCGAAATAAAAAATGTTGGCATTCAGGACAAAAACTTTCTTGGACTTCTTAAAAATGTGACTTTAAAAAGAACGGAAAAAGACGTTTACGATGAAATAGAAATATCCTATGATGATAAGGTATTTCTTAATTCGGATACTCGTTTTAACGTTGTTTATGGCGACAAGTCCGAGGGGTATAGATACGGTCTAAAGATTGACGATCAGGCTATAGAGTTGACTAAAGCTCGAGGATGGCTGATTGAGAGTAGCTTTTATGACACAATTTTTAAGAGAGTAAATCAGCCACAAACCTTATTCTCGAAACAATCTCGCGAGATTAAAGGCCAAGTTGAAGATCAAATTCAGATTAACGATTCAAGATGGATAAAATACTCATACGGGATAGAGTATTTGGATAAGTTGGTTGGTCATCACCCAGAATCATCTCGCTTACTTTTTGATGAAACTTATTTGGGTCCTTTTGTACGGCTTTCAGTATTCGAGCCCAAGTTTAAAACTGTCGATTATTTCAACTTTTTTAATTATCTTGAAGACGTGGACTTGGGGCAGAATCTCAGCATTGAAATTTTTTATTCGCCGCAACTTAGCGCACTTTCAGAAGCTCTGGTTATTTCGTCTGCTTTGTCAAAAGGATACCCTTTTAATGAAACTTCCCTCCTGTTCAATTCTGCCAGCTATCAGTTTAGGCTTGGTGAATTAACTGAGTTCGAAAATGCAGTTTTAGATCTTAAATCAACATTTTATCAGTACATTAAGGATCCCATCACTAAGCTGCCGGGAAGCCTTGTGGCATGTCTTAACATGCTGGCTTCAAAAAGCCTTGATCCCGATAGAGAATTCTCGCTAGGAGGCGAAAAAGGCTTGCTTGGATTTAAAAACAACTCGTTAAGCGATGAGAATATTGTTTATTTCAAGATTGAATTAAGAAATACGTTGGCGGAAAACTTTAAAAATCTTTTCAGTGTAGGAAGCTCGTTATTCTTTGAGATCGGCAGTTCGGCCGAAAGGTTTAATGACATCACTGGAGACTTTTTGGCTGACTTTGGAATAGGTTTAAGATTTTTCTTTCCAGATTTATCTCCTCCGAGGATTTTTAGATTGGATTTTGCGCTCCCTGTAACAGATGGTCCAGAGGTATCGGCTTTTCAAATTCGTTTAACAGCTAGTGAGGAAAAACCTATAACTCGATCTATTTTCGAAGAAAAAACATTGTTTGATCAATTTCGTGATTTAGGCTTGCTCGATTGATGTTTAGAATAGAGAATGACACGATTAAGAAGTAAATAAAATTTTAAATGAAAAATAGGGATTTTTTGTTACTTGTGCTAACCTTTCTGGTTTTAACTGGTCCATACGCATTTTTTGCCGATTTGCATACAAGAGGTGAAGGTAGAGAAGCTTTAAACTTTGAAAGCGCTTGCCGTGAGGATCCTCTGTGGCCTAAAAATTATGACGATAAAAGGAGCTCCAAGCCTCCAATGTACTACTGGGTTGGGTGTCTCCTTAGTTTTGGCACGATTAACGAATTCACTATTCGCATTCCATCTCTCCTATCGGGGCTTTTATTGATTGCTTTGACCGTTTTGCTAGGCAACAAAAACCATAAGTCAAAAACGGGAATTCTAGCTGGATTTTTGTTACTAACCAGTCCGCAGTTTATCGCATCGTCGGAAACTGCTCGTCTTGACATGCTACATTCGTCTCTTTTAGCGATAAGTTGGATGTTGCTTATCAGTTGCTCTAGCGTATGGGTTTACGTCATTTCCGCTTTATGCCTAGCCGGGAGCAGCTTAACTAAGGGGCCTGTGGCGATTATTCTTTCAATTCTTGTTTTCGGTGTTCATTTTCTGATACACAAGGATCTTCGGAAATTTCTCGCTTTTCTTGCTGTTATTTTAACAGCCGGTCTCATGGCCGGGATCTGGTACATTTTGGTTATTGGCAAGTATGGAGAGGAATTTATAAAGATCTTTTTTTCCGAAAACATAGCGAGATATCTTTCAGAGGACGTGCCCCACAACAAACCTTTCTACGAGTTCTTAATGTTATATTTGCTCAGTCTTGGCCCTGTTGTACTGTTAAGTTGGCTCTCGAAAGTCATAGTTTACTGGCGGCATATCCCCATGCATTTGCGTGTTTTAGTTCGTGATATTATCGAACAATTACGAAAGGAACCTTTCTTTGCTTTTTTGATTATTGCATCCATCATACCTGTTGCTTTCTTTTGCTTTTCTTCGGGTAAAAGAGTTCCGTATGCATTGGTCAGTTTCCCGTTTATCGCGATACTGACAGGGATTTCTTTAGCCAAATTTTCTCGGGAAGAAAAGATTGTTTACTACAAATTGTTTCACGTTACCTTTATTGCTTTTATGTCGGGATTAGTTGGAGCGGCCTTGTTTGGAGGGTTATACGCTAGTTTTAGTGACGATTACTTTCTTAAGAAGCATATGTACTTGTTTTTACTTAGTTTCATTTTTGCTGCGTTAATTCTTATCGTACACCAAAGACTTAGGTATATTAACATTTTTAACCCCTTTTCAGGTTTTACTCGCTCTTCGATAACGGTCACAATTTTATCGTTTTTTTTGTTTAACACCGTAATCGGTACTATGCTTGCCGACGCTTTATCACATAAAAAGTTAGCAAGTTGGTTAAAAAGAATTAACGATCAAAATATCCCAATTTATTCGTTTCAGTACCAATTTTACGCCACAGATTTCTATCACGAACAGAAAATTGAAACCTACAATGCTTCAGCCAAACCTCCGTATTTTTTACTCGTTCCAAGCACCAAGCTCGACAAGCTAATCGATATTTTTAAGTACACCAACAAAATGCCTATCCCACATGCGAATTATCAAGGCAGAGTGGATAAACTATGGCTTAGAGTTTTTCTATACAAAATTGAGTAACAAAGGTGGAAATAGCATCGGGCATAATTCTTGGTCTTGTTGAGGGCTTCACAGAATTCATTCCGGTCTCATCAACCGCTCATCTTATACTAGTGAGCAAGCTGCTTGGCCTGAAAAATGAAATTCTAATTGTAAACTCAATCGTCGTACAGGCAGCAAGTGTGCTTGCTCTCATCTTTTTTTTCTGGAAGCAGGATGAGAAGTTATCAAATTTTTTAAAAAAAAAGTTTTTATCTCAATCCTTACTCTGTGTACTGATTTTTGTTGTCCTAGCTTTACTTTTTGAGGAAATTATTAAAATTTACCTCTTTTCTCTCAAAGGCATCGTTGCAGGTTTAGTATTAGGCACGCTTCTTTTGATTGGAGGCGTGCTATCTCAGACAAAAAGCTCCAATTTCGGTACAATTACGGCGATTTTTATTGGATTTGTTCAGTCTCTTGCACTTATACCCGGTGTAAGCAGATCAGGGGCGGTTATTGCCGCAGCTTTAATGTGCGGAATGCACCTCCGGGAAGCGGTAAAGTTTTCTTTTTTTCAAGCCCTAATATTGCTGTCTGCCGCCGCATTTTATGAATGTTGTAAAAGTTTTTCAGTAATTCAAGATAATCTTGTTTTAGTCTTAAGTTCATTTTCATCGGCGTTATTTTCAAGTTATTTAGCGCTGGGCATCTTGTATTCACTGCCGAACAAAAGATTTTTTTATATTTTTATTGGATATAGAATTTTTCTTATTATTTTCCTTGTCAACTTTCTATGAACATATTGGTTGCTGATGATGACATCGCGTATTTAATTGCTCTTAAATCGGCGCTCCAAAATTCGTTCCCAGATCACAACATTATCTCTGTAGACGACCCAGTGAAGGCACTTTCTTTAGTAAACAGCAGTAAATTTGAAATAGCGGTAATCGACATGTCCTTCGGGGACGGTTTTGAAACTCATGGATTGGTGCTTCTCAAAAATCTCGTTAAAAACGATCCCATTTCTAGAGTGATAGTTGTGACTGGACATACAGGAAAAGAGATAGGTTGGAAAGCTTTGCGGGAGGGCGCTCATTCGTTTATAAACAAACCTTTTGAGATTGATCACTTAATCATTCTTTTGAAGGATGCTATAAATCAGTATGAAATAAGATCTCAAGCTTCAATCTTAGAAGAAGTTTTGAGCGGGTTCTTTTTCGTGTTTGGTGTCTCCGAAGCTGGACTTCTTCTCAAAAAACAAGCTTATTTTGCGGCTGAAAATGATCTTCCGGTGCTCCTCTATGGAGAAGTAGGAACGGGTAAAACAACACTGGCTAAATTGATACACACATTGCATACGAAACGAAGGAAAGGCAGATTTGCTGTGTTCACCCCGGGCATCGTTAACGAGGAAATGCTTTTTTCGGAACTTTTTGGGGCAAAAAAAGGCGCATACACAGGTTTGAACGAAACTAGAGTTGGTGTTCTTGAATTGGCTCATGGTGGAACCTTATTTATTGATGAGGTTGGAGAGTTGACCAACTCTTGCCAGGTTATGTTATTAAGAGCGTTGGAAGAAAAAGTTTATCGTCCACTAGGTTCGACTGAGGAAAAAGTTAGTGATTTCAGGCTCATCTCGGCAACAAACATAGATGTAAGTCAGTTAGTCGATAAAAAGCTTTTAAGAGAAGATTTTTTTTCCAGAATTTCAAGCGTCGTTATCAAAGTCCCGAGCCTTGAACAAAGAAAAACAGACATACCAATTTTAGCAAGAGCCATATTGGACAGACTTTCAAGAGAGCAAGACTTGCCACCTTTAGAAATTTCCGAAAGCGTTGAAGAAGTCTTGATAAAAAGAGGCTGGAAAGCGAATATACGTGAATTATACCATACGCTTGAAAGGGCCGCTCATCTTGCAGCCTTTGAGGG
>JANWWW010000030.1 GCA_025055295.1 Deltaproteobacteria bacterium
TGTAAAGCGTGAAAAAATGGTATTTTCTGAAAAAGTTACCATTGACGGGTTACAACTCGCCAAAATAGGTTATTTAAAATTGTCGGCTTTTATTGGACTTGACCCTTCGGCAAATTTTTATCCCATAAAACGCAGGCATTTCAAAGACATAGAGGAGAAATTGAGAAAACTTTTCAAATCACGAAAATCTCAGGGGAATTTCAAAGAAGGAAAAAATTTTATGGAAACTGTCATAATTAATGGCTTGAGAACAGCCAGTTTTGTTCATAAAAAATTGACACAGACAGAACCAACATACCCCGGACTTCGGAAAGGGAACTTTGTTATGAACTTTGGTGATCTTAAGCAAATACTCTCGCTGACAAAATTAATCTGGAACGATGTCGCTAAAATAACCTTGAACGTTTTGGCAAGTTGCGATTTGACTAGCCAGAACGGCGGGTTCATTTTGATAAATCTATCCCATTGATGCTATCAACAATGAAACAACACTCACTATTTTAATTAAGATATTTAGCGCTGGACCGCTAGTATCTTTAAAAGGATCTCCCACCGTGTCACCAACTACTGTGGCTTTATGTGTCTCGGTACCTTTCTTTTCTCCTTCCACTAAGCCCTGCTCTATGGCTTTTTTGGCATTGTCCCAAGCGCCTCCACTGTTGGCCATAGAAATGCCGAGAATTATTCCGACTGCTATAACGCCTAGCACATATCCACCAAGTCCATCCAAGCCCAAAACAAACCTTATCAAGAATGGGCTTACGACAGCTATCAAACCGGGCAGTTTCATCTGACTTAATGCGCTATGGGTACTAATGGATATACACCTTTCAATTTCAGGTTTTGCATCAGGATCGCCCCGCAAGAGTCCGGGTATCTCTCTAAACTGTCGCCTAATTTCTTCCACAATTTTGCCCGCAGCTTTGCCAACTGCTTCCATTGTTAAAGCTGCTATAATGGCTGGTATAACGGACCCTATCAAAACTCCGACAAGAAAATTTTCGTTGGTTATTGAAAAATCAATACTATCTCCAACTTTTGATTTAACGGTTTCGACGTATGCATAGAACAAACTTACAGCCGTCAGAGCGGACGCACCTATCGCAAAACCTTTACCCAAAGCAGCCGTAGTATTACCGACAGCGTCCAGCCTGTCAGTTATGTTTCGGGCTTGTTCTCCCTGACCAGACATCTCTACGATTCCACCGGCGTTATCCGCTATTGGACCAAAGGCGTCTATAGTCATGACTATTGCAACTCCAGCAAGCATCCCCACGCCTGCTAGCGCGCTTCCATAAATACCTCCTATCCATATAGCACAAAGCGTGATTAAAGCCAAAATCATGATGGGCATAGCTGTGCTTTTCAAACCCACAGCAAACCCGGCTATGATATTGGTAGCGGGGCCGGTTTTCGATGCCTCCACAATGGAAAATATAGGTTTTTTTGATGTGTAGTAATCCGTCGACAAACCCACAAAAACCCCAGCTAAGGCGCCTAAAACACTGCAAACCCATAATTGAAGATCAACCGGTGTAATCAAATAAATTGGGAATGAAACTGCTACGTAAATTAAGAGCGTCCACGCTACAGCGCGCCTCAATGAAACAGCCGGGTCAAAATCCTGAAAAATCTCAAAAAACTTTATTGCGAACATAGAACCGATCAAACCAAGAGCTCCCTGAAGGATCGGCAAAAACATCAGCCAAGTCTTGTGAAAAACCAGTTCCGATTCAGAGCTGTTAACATCGTAATTTGTGATCTGACTGACAAGAACGGGATCTAAGGTTGCGCCCAGCGCCAAACAACCAATTATTATCGCGACAAAAGACTCAAAAATATCTGCTCCCATCCCGGCCACATCACCTACATTGTCTCCCACATTGTCAGCAATAACACCCGGGTTTCTAGGGTCATCTTCCGGTATGTTACTCTCAACTTTCCCTACCAAGTCAGCGCCAACATCAGCCGCTTTTGTGTAAATTCCGCCTCCCACTCTGGCAAAAAGAGATATGCTTGAAGCTCCAAATCCAAAACCTATCAAAGCTTCATGGTTTTCTATTTTGCCGAAAAACAGATATAAAACAACAAGGCCCAGGAGTCCAAAGGATCCTACAAGCAGTCCCATGACGCTTCCTCCTAAAAAACCGTAATGCAAGGCCAGATCGGGTCTGTTTTGACTTGCGAAACCTGCCACACGTACATTTGATATTGTCGCTGCTTTCATGCCAAGGTAACCGCAAGCAAGAGACAATAGCGCGCCCAAAACATAGCCGCCCGCAGCTTCAACAGCAACACTTACCGGGTGATTAATCAAGAAAAGCAAAAAAATAAAAGCAGCAAATACCAATATAAAGGGGGAAATTGTTTTAAATTGCGCGTTTAAATACGCTTGAGACCCATCTCTAATTAACTTTGAAATGTGCGACATTTTATCGTCGCTCTCTGGTTGGGATAAAACAGATCTAAAATTATGGAATGCTAAAATGATACCTAAAACAGCCACAACCAGACTCAACAAACAAAAAAACATAATCCCGAAACTCATACCTTTAATGAATTGCTAAGCTATATTAAATTAAATCAGTGTTTTAATTTCAACAGAAATGGATAGGAGTCCTAGTCATAGTTTCTATGGCTTTATGATAGCGCTAGGTCTCGTTTTTGGTGATATCGGCACGAGTCCGCTGTATGTTCTTCGCGCCGCGGTTGTAGGTAAACCAGTCACAGAACCTTTAGTTTTGGGATGCTTAAGTTTGGTGTTTTGGACTTTAACTTTTTTGGTTTCAATCAAATACATAACACTCGTTCTTAAGGCAGACAATCAGGGAGAAGGAGGGATCCTTGCACTGTATAACTTAGTAAAGAGGCGAGGAAGGTTTGTTTTTTACATAGCACTCTTCGGATTCTCAGGCCTGGTCGCGGAAGCAGTAATAACTCCAGCTATCTCTGTTCTTGCCGCCGTCGAAGGTTTCACCAAATTGAATCCCGACATCGATACAACCTCGATAGCCGTTTTGATACTTATCATACTTTTTGTTGTACAGAATCTGGGTTCCGTAATAATCGGAAAAAATTTTGGGCTAATTATGTTTGTTTGGTTTGGAACTCTCTTTTTTTTCGGCCTGGCTCAGGTCTTAAATTATCCATCGGTTATTAAGGCTATTAACCCTTATTATGCCATAAGCCTCGTGATGTCCGAGCCTCACATTCTTGGAATTCTGGGAGCCATATTCCTTTGCATAACAGGTGTAGAAGCCTTGTATTCGGACTTAGGACACGCAGGACGAGATAACATCAGAAATGCGTGGATTTTTGTAAAAATAGCATTGATCACGAACTATTTTGGTCAAGGCGCTTATTTATTAAAAACCTTAGAAGGTGATGTTTTGCCGGAAGGATACAGTGTTTTTTACGATCTATTTCCCAAAGATTTTTTGCCACTCGCGATTATCCTGAGTACAATCAGCACCGTGATAGCAAGTCAAGCAGTCATTTCCGGCATGTTTTCGCTTGTATCATCTGCTATAACACTGAACCTGCTTCCGAAGTGGTACGTTAAATATCCAGGAGACTATAAAGGTCAAGTCTTCATACCTTTGGTAAACCTGCTTTTAGCTCTCGGCTGTTTGATTGTTACAGTTTTCTTTAAGAATTCATGGAATTTGGAACATGCATATGGTCTGAGTGTTAACATAACACTTATTTGCACCTCCCTTCTTTATTTTGTGCTCAATCAAAAGGTTTCAAACTCGAAACTTATCGCCGTTCTTTTTATTATTTTCCTCCTAGCTGAGTCAGTTTACTTAAAGGCTAATTTACTAAAGTTATCCGACGGAGCCTATTTTACTCTCGCCTTAGCTATGATAGTTTTTTTGGTCCTTTTTTCGTGGCATTACGGTTACAGACTTTTAAGGGATCTGCGTGAATTTGTTGAGATTAAGCCCTACTTGCCCAAAATACTGGCCTTGAGCAACGATAACACCGTTCCGGTCTTTTCTGATAACTTGATTTATTTAACAGAGTCCGCAATCCCGGAATTGATCGAGTCAAGGATACTTTATTCCATTATAAGAAAAAGGCCAAAAAGAGCGTTAACCTATTTTTTTATTCATCTTGAGGTAACTGACAAACCCTACGAAGAGGAGATGGAGATCACGAGGTTCGAGCTTGGTAAAATTTACCGGTTGAACTTTCGCCTTGGTTTTAAGAACCGACCGAATTTACAAAAAAGGTTTATGGATGTTTACCAGAAACTAGTCGATGAAGGCGAGATTGAAGATCTTTCGAGTGTGCCATCTTTGAAAACGTTCAGGGTGCCACGGAGTGTTACAGTGATTGCCTTGTCGAAACTTCCCTTTATAGAAAAAGAATTAAGTTTGGTTGAAAAATTTGTAATTGGTATATGGTCTTACCTAAGGTCAAAAGCCCTTCCAAAATGGCGTTCAATGGACCTTGACGAGTCTCTCGTTGTGGAGGAAAAAGTGCCAGCTTTTGCAGCCCTTCCGGTACAAGAGACTATAAAAAGGTTAATATAACATGGTCTCGAAAGTAATCCATTTTGCCTATCCGCGCGACACAGCTCGCTAATCAAGGAAATTTCATGCATTTACAAGCAGCACGCTAAAGTTATTATTACCAATCGGCTTACCCTTTTACACTATGAATTCAAAATATTGACATCTGCCAAAAAAGTTATTCTCCGCTCGTAAGCTTTTTAAAAAAGATGTCGTGATGATTAAACGTTAAAATTGTACACATAACTGATTTGAAATGATTTCCTATTTGGTTTTGCCGGTTTCTTCAAAAAAAAATCAGCGAACCAATAAAACAGATACTCAGTTGGGAAAATTACTCTAAAGGAACCTTGTATGACATAAATTTTAAAAATTTTTTTTATTAACATCTTACACTTACCGATGATACACGTTAATGACTTCAACTCAGGGTAGAAAATTAAAAAAATGGGCTATCGGTTCATACTATTAAAATTAATCTCACATTAAGTTTTGATTCGCTTTTTGATATTATCAGTTAAAAGTGCTTCTTCGGATCAGTCTGATCTTAATTGGTATAGTGTTTGCAAAACCATCGCCCCAGACCCTTGTTCTTGCGATTGATTTATCAGCTTCATCTTTTTTGGCTGACAATAACAAACAGGTGCCAAGGTTCATAGAAGACTTGGTTTACAGTCTACCGGAAGATCTCTTTTTTGAAATTATAACTTTTGACAGTCGTGTATCCCAGTTAGTACAGGCAAACCAAGCCACAACTACAAACAAAAAAAATATCCAAGGTATTTTGTACCTTTTGAACCCAAGCGATACAGATGACTCTTTTTCAAGTTTGTTAGCATACTTAATTGATAACCAACCAAAGCTCGTAATACTGTTTACAGACGGGTTCTATTCTGACCTAAATAACTCGAACGACATCATTTTAGATCAGCTTAGAAAAATCAGGGAAAACGGGACAGTAATTATTCCTGTAACAGTTTCAGATGAAAGTAACCTTGGATTTCTTGAAAAAGTCGCCTTGATAACTCAAGGAACAACATTCCCACTTAAGGAGCATGCGGTATTAAAGAAAAATCTCATGGGTTTCATTTTAAAAGTTCTCTATCCCGATCTAAACTTTTTGCAATTCAACCAGATGTTAATCCATGGCGATACCAAGCCAGGAATCCTCTTTTCAAGGGACAAATGCGATGATATTCAGATTTTGGATCCTGAGTTGCGTCTCCTGTCTAGGGAAGAAATACAAAGCTTCAGTTTTACGAACAATCAAATATGTGTGATTAAGTTGGACAGAGCCGGCACTTGGTCATACTTTTCTAATCGTTCGATCGTACCACTTGATAACCTACAGCTCGTGACCAACATACCGTCAAAACTCCTTGAAGGACAGGTTCTTGATGCCATCGTAGCTTGGGAGAATAACGGAGTAAAGCTGGAGTATCTTGATTTGCTCTCAATTTCAAAAATTGAACTGAAGATTTTCAAGCAGAAGGTTTTAGGTGACCCCGTGATCGTGAAGGAGTTCGCATTTGACCCAAAAGAGCGTGTTTTCAAAGCAGCGTTCACCGCTCCGTCAGAAGGGGATTATTTTTTCGAATTGTCAGGGTCATTTCCTTTTTTAACTAGAAAAATTGAGAACAAAATTTTAGTTAGAGGCAAAATACTTGACATTCTTACAAAAGACCAGTTAAAGAACGTAAAGTTGCCAAACACTAAAAGCTCTGTGTTTTTTAGACTTCACCAAGGGCTTGCTCTTGAAGAAATCGTCGTAGATCCACCGGGGCGTTTTGAACTGCTTGCCAAATCAATAGGGTATGTGGCCTTTGAGAGTCCTCCCGAAAGTTTATCGATAAACGGTTTAGCGATTGCGGGACGGGAAAAGCTAAAATTTTCGTACACATTCCCTCTAAAAAAAGAATACCTGGTAACATCACAACCCCCGAAAGAAATCATCCGCTACAGCTCTCTCATTGCGGGCATATTGTCTTCCATAATTTCCGCCTTTTTGGTTTTCAAATTTGCATTTACAAAATCGTCCCCAGATTTTGTTTTTGATGAAAGCATAACTATTCGAATTTCAAATTTGCGGTTAATGTTGGCCAGCGCTAAAGAAAAATACGCGGACGAACTTATCGCGGCCCTAAAACGAATGCCAAAACGATCTGAGTCCGTTGGAAGCGTGTCGTTGGAAGCGTTTGAAGATACGGCTTAAGGATCCAATGCTTGAGTTATCAATAACATTTATTGTCGCTTCTATTCTCAGTTTTGTTGTGTACAAGTTGAAGATGAATATCGCTCAAAACGAAAACATTGCCGATGTTGAAAAACAACTAAAAGACTGTTTGGAAGAGCTTGAAAACATACAGTCGGAGTCTCGTGTGCTTATTCATCAAGAAGAAGCTGAAGAACATGTATCACTCATTGAAGAGTTTTCAAACATTAGCAGGCTTGAAAAGAGCAAGTTGAACATTGCAAGCCTTGAGGTAACCTCGTTGGAGAATCGTCTCAGGGAGTTTACAGACGTGGAACAAGAAATTGAAAACAGCTCATTAGAGACGCGAGAAATTGTCAAGGCGTTTAGAAATAATTTCTTGGAAATTTCACAAAAAATGCAGACTCTCGGTGACAAGCGGGGAATTTGGATCGAAGCACTAGCCAGACTTTTTCCGGAAAGTAAAGACAGGATAGACTTACTCGATGATTTCATCAAAAAATTTGAAAGTTTATCGGAGGTAGTTGAAAAGAGTGTTCAATGTATTGAAAAGCTTAAGACTCGTTTTGATGCTTTAGACATTGAATTTGCCGAGCTTTACGAAAAATTTGGGGAATTAGAAGTGTGAGCTATTTTAGAGTCGACAGCGAAGCTTCTTTTAACGAATTAAGACCTCATTGCTCAATATGCCTTATTGGCATAGGGGGTATCGCGATGTCGCAACTGGCAATTCTGCTCAAAAAGTTAGGATACCAAGTCATAGGTATTGATAGTCAGATTTATAACCCTGCAAAAATGATCTTAACGCAAAACGGTATTGAGGTGTTTTGTGATGTATCGTGTATCAACTGGAACTCTATTCAGCTGTGCGTAATCGGAAACAGTGTGACCCGATTACATCCAGCGCTCAAAACTATCGAAGAAAAACAAATTCCATTTTGTAGTATGCCCAAGGCTTTGACCGACTTGCTGGGGAACAAAAAAAACAGGATTGTAGTCGCTGGAACTCATGGCAAGTCGACCACAGCAGCCTTGACAGCTTATGGATTAAAAAGTTTGGGCTATGATCCAAGTTATTTCGTTGGAGCAATCACAAAGGATAATCAGACGTTAACTCATGCCGGCAAAGACGACATCGCGGTTTTTGAAGGAGATGAGTATGATAGTGCTTTTTTTGCCAAATTTTCCAAGTTCTACTACTACAGGCCCAATTTATTTGTTGTGATGTCGATTGATTACGATCATCGCGACATTTTTCCGGATGAAGAATCGTACATAGAAAATTTCTGTAATTTTATAAATCAACTTCCGGGAAAAAGTATTTGCCTAATCCATGAGCAAGCGTACAGAAAAATATGTAGCCGACTGTCATTTTCGTCCGACCAGATAGCGTTATTTCCAAGCGAACATTTTTGGATAAAGCCTTTTGGGGAAGACGAAGCAATAGTTAAGCTAAATGACGAGCAGGCGAAAATAAAACATTCGTTAATCGGCAGACACAATCTTGACAACATTTTGGCTTCTTTAATGGCGTGTAAGCTCACGACAGGAAAATATTCTACAGATATTAGATGTTTCCCGGGTCTCAAAAGAAGGTTGGAGATCATTAAAAAAACTCATAACTTTGTTTTAGTTGACGATTTTGCCCATCATCCTAGAGAAGTTTATGCGGGACTAAAAGCACTTAGGGAAAAATTCAAATCGCATAAAATCTGCGTTTTCTTTGAACCTCGGTCGAATACATCGAGAAGCAAATTATTTGAAGATGAATACGCCAAATCCTTGTCATTAGCTGACTTCGTCTGTATAAGAAAACCCGTAATCCGTCATAATGACGATCCGCTCAAAATGCTTGACGCAGAGACCGTGCTTTCAAAAAGCGGATCGAATGGATTAGTCTTAAACGAAGCAACTCCGACTCTAACTCAGGATATTCTCGACCAACTTTTGAGAATATATAACGAATGGGTCATTGTAGTCATGACAAACGGGTCTTTCGATGGCCTAGTTGAAACTCTAAACCAACTAATACCCTAGTTAAGGTCAAAAACAACAGAGTCTCCGGTTTTTAAACCGTACTTATCTGCTGTGCCGGCAAGCACCTCCAAAGCGTACTGAAAAGGCACTGAGGAATTTATCTGTTCCGTGCTAAGAGGCTTTAGATTTTTCTTTATATCGACAATTTTATTGTCACGAGATATAAAAATTAAGTCTAGTGACAGATAAGTGTTCTTCATCCAAAATGGGTAAAAACCCTCTCTATCGTAAGTGAAAAGCATTCCATAGTTTTCAGGAAGTTTTTTTCGGTACATTAGCCCAACGGCTTTTTTTGGAATACTGTCAGCAATTTCTACCTCAAAAATTACCTGTTTATGACCTTCTGAAATTATTTTAACCGTAGACACCTTCGGCTTAGCAATGAGCCTGAATAAAAAAATCAAAGATACAACGAAAATTATCAAAAAAAACAACTGCAGCATGTTTTTTCTTTTCAGTTTAGAGTTTGTGGGCACATTTAATATTTTATTATCTTGCATATTGTCATTTACACCTGAGTTGTCTTGTTTTAAACTCACCAAAAAATGCGATTTGGCACTGACGGTGTAAGGTTTAATCTGGAGACTGATCAATTTTCGGTTGAAAAGCTGAACAGATTATGTATGTCAATAGCGGAGTACCTAATAACAAGAGCTGGACGTAACATTCGCGTAGTTTTAGCTCATGACACGAGAAGCTCGTGCGAGGCAATAAAGCATCTGATTGTTTCAAATTTGTTGTTTCTGGGAATTGATGTGGACGACCTAGGCGTTATGAGTACCGGGATACTGGGAGCAGTGATACCGAAGCTAGGGTATAATTTCGGCATTGTTGTTTCAGCTTCTCACAACCCTTCCCATTACAACGGTATAAAACTTTTTGATGAAAAAGGCTTTAAACTATCTAAAGAAGATGAAGCCGTGATTGAGCAAATATTTGAGGAAAAAAGCATTGTTTTTAAAGCTGGCAAATTTGGTTCATATCGAAAAAAGGATGGATTAAACATTGCAGTAAATTTTGTCCTGTCCCTTTTTCAGGACATTAATTTATCTGGAAAAAAAATAGTTCTTGACTGTGCGAACGGTTCCCATAGTTTGTTAGCGGAGAGGATTTTTAAAGAGCTGGGGGGCAAGGTCACCAGTATCGGGAATCAACCAAATGGTGCAAACATAAATGAAACAGGATGTATTCAGCCGTCGAGATGGGTAGAAGTTGTTAGAGTCATGGCCCCTGATTTGGCATTCTGTTTTGATGGGGACGGTGATAGATGTTATTCCGCTACCAATGCCGGAAGAATACTTGATGGAGATTATTCGCTTGCCATACTCTCTTACTGTCGCGACAAAATTTTTTCAAAGGACATTAAGGGAGTAGTGGCAACGGTAGCATCTAACTCAGCGCTGGAGGAACTTGTAAATCGTCTGGGACTGCAATTTAAACGCGCCCCAGTTGGCGATAGAAACGTTTTTCAAGAGATGATTAAATCAAAGTTTCTTTTAGGGGGAGAACAATCCGGGCACACGATAATAGGAGAGTTAAACTTTCTTGCTGATGGTCTTGTTACGGCATTACTGCTTTCAAAATTGACTATGCTCCTTAACAACGACTTAACAGAGCTCGCTTCCTGTTTTAATCCGTATCCACAGAAAATTTTTAATTATCCTTTGAAGCTAAAAACAGATTTTTACGAGGAATACGAATTGTCGACACTCCTTGAGACGCTAAAAAAACAGGGAGTTAAAGTTCTTCCGAGGTATTCCGGTACAGAACCTCTTCTAAGGCTTATTATCGAAGCAAGAGACGAAAGCTCGATTTTTGACGCGGAAAAAAAGTTAAGTTCGGTGTTAAAACGGCTTAATATAATTGAATGACTAGCTCAATCTTAGTAGTAAATTCTCAGGAAGTTAGACTTGCAGATAAAGAGGGTATAGATATCCCAATATTGGATCTCATTAAGCTAGTAGGAAAAAATTTGGCTAAAGAATATGTTAGAAGAAACTTTCCTTGGAAAGTTTTATTTGCAGTGGGACCCGGTAACAACGGAAATGACGGTTTAAGCTTCGCCAAAGCGTTATATGAAAGAAATTTTCTTGTAAGGATCTGTAACCTTTTTCCGGAAGTCAGTAACCCAATCAGAGACTGGTTTATTAACAACCTGCCCAAAGATATTTTTGTAAGACCAGAAGAGGTGCAGAACCTAGCGAATGAGTTCGTGTTTGTAGACGCTATGTTTGGAATAGGCCAAAGGCCAAATTTACCCGATATCGTGCTGTCTTTTTTGGAGATGTCCAAAAAATTCAGGAAAAGAATTGCCGTCGACGTTCCCACAGGTATAGACTGCGACACGGGTGAAGTTTTTAAAGAGGTTGTATGGGACGAAACTTTTTGTGTACAGGCAATTAAAGTCGGGTTGTGTGTTGGGCAGGCGAGTGTTCTGTCCGGTCGAAAAACAGCGATCGATTGTAACATTCGCTTCCCTCAACACAGCTACAATTACCTGGGGATTGATGATACGGGCCAAATTGTTGGGATTTATGATCTAAAAGATATAGTGCCTCGAAGGCATCCCTTAAGCCATAAATACTTTTACGGACCAGTTGGAATAATCGCAGGCAGTGAACAAATGTTTGGCGCTGCAATTTTTGCGTCGCAGGGAGCCTTATGTTCTGGAGCTAGTTTTCTTAAGGTTTTCTCAATAACAGATAAAGTCTTACTGCCTGAGGGGCTGTTTGTGAGAGTCAGTAAATATTCAGCGGAGGATTTAGAACCTGTGAAAATCAGCAAGATAAAGTCCGCGGTTTTTGGTCCTGGAGTCGATTGTTTCGAGCCTTCTGTTTTTGATTTGCTGAAATCGCTTCAAATCCCTGTTGTTGTTGACGCAGGAGGCCTTACTAAAAGCATCCCTGTTTTAACCAGGCAGTTTATCCTAACACCTCACTTTGGGGAATTTGAAAGAATGTTAGGGGGCAGTTTTAAAAACATTTTTAATACCTTAAAAAATTTCTCGGAAGACCGTGAGGTTAACATTCTTTTAAAAGGACCAACCTTGATTTTTCAGGGAGATCGCTCATTCATTTTCGAAATCAAGAACTCTAAACTTTCAATGGGAGGATTAGGCGATTTTATGGCAGGACTCATCACTGGTTTTTTGGCTCAAGGCATGGACCCCTTTCAGTCTTCTCTGTTGGCGACATTAGTCATTGCAAAATCGGGTTTGAAAAGTTTTTGGAATCTTCAAAGCATAATTCAAAATGCAAAACGGGAAGTTGCAGAGTTATTTCTTTTATAAAAAATTTACAATATCAACGGCTATTTTAGAGGATTTAAGACTCCTATTCTTTCAAAAAACGATCCGTAGAACGGTTATAGCCCTCGTTGGAGAATTAGGCTCCGGCAAAACTTATTTTGTTAAATCTTTGATTGGAGATGATGCCGAATCGCCTAGTTTTGTTTTGCGAAATGAATACCAAGTAGTGGTTAATCAGTCTACATTTGTTGTTGCTCACTGGGATTTATATAGGCTAAAAAATTTCCCCTCGGAGCTTTTATTTGACGATGCCGACACGATATTTGTGGAGTGGGCGGATAAAAACAGTGAGACTTATTTTCTACTTCAGCCAAGCTTTATCGTTTATGTAAGCTCGGATCATCAGTATTACGTGTTCAGTTCATCTCAAGCCTAAAATCCCAGTGCTCGAGCCCCTTGTATTTCGGATTGACTGGTCTAATGGGCGTGTCGGAAAATTGAATTTTAAAAACAAAGCGCTAAAAACTTAACGTTTTTTTTAATAGGTTATTTTTAGACTTTTACCGAATATTATGTGAAAGTCGAGTTTTTCAACAAGCCTTTAATAACTTCTTACGCTGTATTTACCAGTAAAAACATGTTTAAACATAGCCTAAAACCCATTAATTTGTTAGTCATAGACACGCCATTAGAGCCTAAGTGATTAAGAAAAATGCTACACGCCTTCTTAAACTCGCTAGTTTGGAATTTCTCTGTCACTTTGACTCTTTTACTACAAAAGACGGTAGGTTTTTACATTAACCATGTAAGTTCTGTTAAGGTTAGTAGTGGCACGAAAATCTTTGGAAGCCTTTTTCAAAACAAGCCATATTCAAATTTTTATATGGAGTCATTCCAATTGTATTAAACTTGCCCCAATTGAAGTGTCTGACAACCCAAATAAAATTAGCAATTTGTTGTCAGCAAGGGTAGTTACTGAGGAAGGGTAGACTACATCGAAAAGCTCTTCCAGTTGATCATGAGATTGCGAACCAAAATTTTTTCTGTCAAAAATTGCAAGAGGTGCTGAGACCTCAACGGTAGCTCCCAAAGCCAACTCGCTTATATAACCTTTGTAATGTTTATTTGATCCAACATAAGTGCCTGAATGATAAACTAAATAGCTTCTGTTGCCTAAAAAGGCTACATCGTTAATACCAACCCAGACATTTTGGGAACCACAGTCTAGCAAATTGCCAAGGTATGTGGGGGGTACCCTAAAACATCCCGCTAATTGACTTAAATTGTTAAAATCAAACTCAGCCAATTCAAAAACATGATACCCTACTTGATTGCCCAACGATGTGAATTCTCTTCCGGAGACAAGATCTTTCAATTTGGAACCTACTGGTGGCCTTACGAAAACATAGACTTTGTCCTCTGCGGGATAAAATCTAGTTCCCTTGACTCCCATTGGCAAACTAGTGATCCTGTTGTCATGGGAAATTGTCAAATCCCGTGTATTAACCCGGTAAAATTCCTGCCAATAATTTTTGCCGTCAAAACAAATTACAGACACATAGAACCTGTCTTCAACAATCTGGACCCATGGATCTTCAACCTTGCACACGAAATCGTTGTGGATCAATTTCTTAAGCGTTAAACGTATATTTCTTTCTGAAAAATCACATTCACACAACCAAACAGTTGACTTACCAGTTGCAGAGTAGGGACGTTTTTCAACCCTGGCTAAACAATAAAACTTGTCATCTACTCGAAATAACCTCGACGGGTTGTAAATTGATATTTCATTGACCGAACTTGCTTCTAAAACTCTTTCCGCTTGTTCAAGGCCATATACACTGACGTCCAAGTAAGCCAAAACTTTCATTTTCCGCAGAGGCTCAGATACAACCAAAGCCACCTTTTTTTAGATGTCGGAAATGTATCCAGAGATACTGACGGATTTTTCCTGAACTAACTGAAGAAGATAGTTTTCCCCGCCAGCTTTAAAACCTGTCCCACTGAACAGTCTACCTCCAAACGGATGCCTTCCAACAAGAGCTCCCGTAATTTTTCTATTAACATAAAGATTACCGCAATTGAATTCTCTTATCGCTTTTTCAACAATCTTTTGGGATTTAGTTATAACGCCTCCAGTTAAAGCGTAATCGACACCATTTATTAATGGCAGAGCTTCATCGAAAGAGGAAACCTCAAAAACAGACAATATTGGTCCAAAGAGCTCCTCCTTGTTGAATACGCTATCCCTTGGAGGCTCTAAAATTAATGTCGCTGGCACAAAGCATGCGGACTTTGACTCCGGATAACTTGACTGCGCAATCACCAAACCGGATTTCTCCGCTTCCTTTACTATCGAGATCAGTCGATGATACGAAGACTTATCTATTACATAGGGCAAAAAAGTATTAGGGTCTTTGGCTGAACCAATCCGAATCGTTTTGATTTTTTCCGAAAGACTATCGATAAAATGCTTTTTTATCTTCGAGTGAACAAAAACGCGAGAGCATGCAGAGCATTTTTGACCAGCATAACTAAAGGCACTATGAATCACCACCTCAACAGCGTAATCAATATCTACGTCCTGATCGACATAAATGGCGTTTTTGCCTCCCATTTCCGCAATAACTTTTTTGAAGCCCAATACCGAATGATGCCTTGCTGAAAGCTCGATTATACGTGTTCCTACAGCTCTGGAACCAGTAAACAGTATTTGGCCAATCATTGGACTTTTTACAAGCGCCTCACCGATCGTTTCACCCAGCCCGGGAGCGAATACTATTTGTTCCTCATTGAAACCTGCCTCCAGAAAAAGTTTGTACAATTCATAACCAAGCCAAGTTGCTTGCTCGGCTGGCTTGAAAACCACCGGGTTACCCACCAATAAATTTGCAATGATCATCCCTGTGGGGATAGCAATCGGAAAATTCCAGGGGCTTATAACTGCCGATACCCCACGAGGCTCGTATACCATAAAACATTCTTCAACACCGTTTTTGTACAATTCTGCTTTTTTAAGCTTTTCGAGGTTTTGGCGGTAAAACCTTACGAAATCTATGGCCTCCGCAACATCCGCATCGGCTTCCAGAATGGGTTTTCCAACTTCGATAGCCATTAAAGCTGTCAAATAGGATCTTTTTTTTTGCAAAAGGTTTACGATTGTCTCACACAAATGTTTGGCAGTCTCAAGCGTTAAGTTAAACGTTGCCAATTTTCCTAATTGCGGATTTAAAACCTTCGGATCAGTATCTTGAACTTCTGATACAGGCAAATCCCAATTTGAGGGGTCAAATGAATGCACTCTTGAAGATGAACCCCAACGGTTTTCGACGATAAAAGGACCGATGTTTATAAGTCTGTCCTCAATACTTTCAATGTGTTTTAACGTTTCATGGACAAAGCTTGGGTCAGAAATACAACGAAGCGGTTCGTTTAGGAAGGCAGTCACTATTTGAACAAAATTCTATCCGGAAAAAATTTTTTGACAAGAAATTTTTTTCTAGCCAGAAAAAACAAATTGAATTATTCTTTCAGTAATTAGGTTTCGATGGGTTTGCCACTTTTCAAATCAAAGTTCGAAGAAGATATAAAAGTTCCTGATACTTGTCCTTTTTGTGGGCACGATCTCGTAAAACCCAAAAACAAAATTTTTGGTGGATGTCACTTTTGCTCGCCCAAGCAAGAAAGTTTGGCCGAACATGTGGCGCGTTCAATCCTTGACGTAAACACTTCTTTTTACTCCGAAGATCCTCAACAAGTAAGGCCTGCGCAAAGAATCAGGAAAAAGAATAACTCGAGGTTCCGCCAGCGATTGCTAGATTTCAACAAGAGGAGTGAGCAGGAAAAAAAATTAACTTTTGGAATGGCGTTTTCACTGGGTTTTCTCGCAACCTTGATAGGAGGTTTGTTAGCATTTTTAGTCGTAAGTGTAAAATTATCCCATTTGTTCCCCCCTTTCATGACAGACACTGTTTACTTTCCAAAAAATCTGATAATAAGTAACATTGAATTCAACGGAGGTTCATCACCAAAACTCACTTTTACGGTCACAAATAAAGCAATCTTAAGCGTCTCGGATTTTGATATTGGAGTTGGAATTTTTAGTAGTGATGGGGAACTCCTTTCAACCGAAACATTCACCGGAAAACAAATTCTGGCCGCTAATTCCAAACGAAGTTTCCTCTCAATAACGTCTGTTGTGGACCCGGGCGGATCGCAGTCATTCTCTTTAAAACTTAGTAAAGACGCTGAATTAATTTCGGTAGTGCCGTTTCGCGTAAAATATTTAATGTAATCTGAAAAAAAATTTCTAACCGACAATTTTTTGATCACAAAAGTGTGTAAAAATCTTTTATGTCAGTCAGGCTAGTTATTATATGTCAAAATTTATGCCTCTTTTTTAATTTAGTGGGCTTACCGACAGAATATGGTTAGAACGCCACCTTCTTCGCTTGCAACGGCGCTCAAAATTTTCGACAAAAACAATGATCCTTCAAACAATTGTTCCGCGATGTGTCGGTTAAAATGTATCACCGCATATTTATTACAGTTAAGCGACGACCCTGCATCGCTACCTTGTGCAATAACGAGACCTTTAGAGCCGTAGGGAACAACCAAACTTTCCCAAAAAACACGTTCACTTAATTTGACCCTTTTAGTCAGCGCGTACATGGGATCATCGTAGCTAGGCCTTTGCCACAACTGTACTTCATTTTGAATAAGAACCAACATATTTAGGCCGCTAATGTAAAAATCTTGAGGAGGTAAATCAAATGTAAACTCTTGCGATGGCAATAATTCATTACATTTAAACAGTTTTTTGCCTCCAGGTAGTTGGAATTTATATAACGTGTTTCCCGATAGAACCAAAAACTTCCGGCCGCAGCGACTCGTTTTAATTCTTTGGAAATTTATTTTTTGCGACAAATAATCATTTATCCGGTTCTCTACAAACATCAATCGTAAAGTATTGTCATCACAAATTACGAGTATCTTGAGGCCATCATTAACCACACATTCTATTTGACCGGTTACGCTAAAAAGAAGCTCATCTATTCTTAGCCTTTCAAGGATTAAGTGTCGGGCTTTAAAAGCGTGATGAAATATTTCGCTTCGGCCGGATAAGTGGCAACGATAAACCTCTTTAGGTGTAACGATCAGCCTTTCATTTCCCATGTTGAAAACCTTGTGGGAAGTTATAGCAATTTGTTGAAGGTCAAATACTGGCGATGAATTGTCTGCACTGGCAAAATCAAACAACCTTACTACGTTGCTTTGACAAGTATCCATAATTAACAATAGAAGGTTTTCAGGGTAGTCAAGTAATGGACATAGTTGCACACAATCGCCATAATTTCTCGACAAACTTAAGGGTTTAAATTCCCGAACAGCCTCAACTCGTAAGCTAGTTGATTTAAGTGATAACTCAAGCACTGGCTATTACGATTTATAATCATAACACATTTTAGGAAAGTAAAGTTGGTATGCCGCTACTGCAAGACTTTAGCTTTAATGCAGCGAGTCAACAATCAAAAAATGTAGCTTTATTTTGTGTCCAATAATTCTCTTTTGATTGAGAATGGATAAGCATGAAAAAAACCAAGAAATATTTAAAAGTTCAGTTATCTGAGCATAAGCTACAGGAACTACGTTTTGCATTAAGAAGCTTAATAAGTCTGGTTGTCTTAGCAGCATGCTTGTCGGCGCACCGGTCTCAGTTTACTTGCTCGTTCAAAGTTTCTGTTGACAATTTACCTGACAGCTTAATAAAGAGTGTAAATGATTAATTCTGACTGCCCTCAAAAACCAAACTTTACCCATGCGCAATATATGAGGTTTTTTAAGGGAATTCCAAAAATTAAACCGATATTAAATGATCCTAATTTAAAAAGATGTTAACCAGGCTTAATGCTGAAAGATTTAAACAGATCTTACTCGGTTTTACGATAATTCCTATCAATGTCAAGCACGAGAGCTTTTACTCTAAAATCGCGGTGAAAATCGTAAGCGAGTTTTGGGAAAATGGCTATTTTAGTGTGAGCCTAAAATGGTTTAGCAGATGCAAATTTAACATTCATACTGGCGTCGTATGCCAGTAAAATTGTATTGCTTGAACAGAAGATCTCAGTCTAGTACGTATAGTTAGTCTACCTTTGGCCCAAGGCCATAGTGAAAAGGATCGAAGTATCGGTTTAACAACAACACCATGCCCAGGGACGGAATCGAA
>JANWWW010000031.1 GCA_025055295.1 Deltaproteobacteria bacterium
AAATCAGGAAAGTGCAATACGTTAAAAGGTCGATGCCATAGCCTTAATTAAAGTCTGCTATGGTGTTTACTTGGACCTTTACAAGAGATGATCAAGACACAGTATTCCTACCTGGTAGACAATCAACAAATAACATCACATCCTGTTTGGCAATGATAAATAAGGATGGTTTGCACACAATTAAACGGACAATCCTAGAAAAATCTTTGTAGCTTGCTGAGATGTAAAGAATTATAGCCTTTGTGAATTAAATTTCTTTAACAATCTTTAGGAAAACTTCTGGTTTGACTTCTACGCTCCCAAGCATTTTCATGCGCTTTTTACCCTCTTTTTGACGCTCAAGAAGCTTTTTCTTGCGTGTGATATCGCCTCCGTAACATTTTGCTGTAACATTCTTCCTTAAAGGAGGTACCTTGGATGACGCAATCACCCGGGAGCCAATGCATGCCTGAATATTTATTTCGAATAATTCCCGTTCGATATGAGTTCTCAGCTTTTCAACTACATTTCGACTAAATTCGTACGCCTTCGACCTGTGTATCAGAAAACTAAGCGCGTCTATCGACTTGCCATTAATTCTAATATCCACTTTCACAATATCATCTGGCTTGTAATGCGAAAATTCGTAATCAAACGATGCGTACCCCTTTGAGCAAGCCTTTACTTTGTCATGAAAATCAACGACTATTTCAGACATGGGTATCTCGTACTCTAAAACCGCCTTTGAGCCGTATACCTGAAGTTTTTTTTGAATTCCCCGTTTTTTCTCGCAAATTTCAAGCATTTGGCCAAGATAATCTATGGGTGTATGGATAGTGACAACGCACACTGGTTCCAGAATTTCCCGGATTTTCGACGGGTCGGGAAGGAGCCCGGGGTTTTCAACCACAATTTGTTCACCGTTAGTTAGAGTAACTAGATAGCTCACATTTGGCGTTGTTACAACCGGGTCTACTCCAAATTCTCTATTGAGCCTTTCTTTGACAATTTCCATATGAAGAAGACCTAAAAAACCGCAACGAAAACCTATGCCCAATGCCAGGCTACTTTCTGGTTGATAGGTTATTGCAGAGTCGTTTAAAGAAAGTTTTTCAAGCGCTCTCTTTAAGTCCTCGAAGTCATTTTCATCACCCGGATAGAACCCGCCGAAGACTTTAGGTTTTATTTCCTTAAAACCAGAAATAGGTTCGAGGTTGTGAAGATCATTGGCATGGCACAAGGTATCACCAATTTTAATTTCCCGAATGTCTTTTATACCACAAGCTATGTGCCCTACCATTCCCGCGCTTAACACCTCAATCTTCCTGGGAAACGGATCAAAAACCCCCAAATGAGTAACATCAAAAATTTTTTGAGAGTGATAAAAAGCTATCCGGTCATTAGTTTTTATTGAGCCTTCAAAAACTCGTATTTGCAACACAACTCCAAGGTACTGGTCGTACCAAGAGTCGAAAACAAGAGCTTTCAACGATCCAGAGTTTTTGCCTTGAGGCCATGGAATAAGTTTTATTATTCCTTCCTCAATAAGTTTGATTACCCCTTCACCTGTTTTTCCCGAGGTCAAAAAATGTGGGTCTTTCGGCAATCCGAGAATATTTGACATTTCATCGAGACATCTTTCAGGGTCAGCGTTTGGAAGATCTATTTTGTTTATTACAGGGATAATCTCAAGTCCGTTTTCTATGGCTAAGTAGGCATTTGCCACGGTTTGAGCTTCCACTCCTTGAGTTGCGTCAACGAGAAGGATTGCCCCTTCACATGCCGCTAGACTCCTGCTTACTTCATATGAAAAGTCCACGTGTCCAGGCGTATCAATTAAGTTCAAAATATAAGTGTCGCACCCATACTTATAATTTAAGCATACTGCCTGAGCCTTGATAGTTATTCCCCTTTCTCTCTCGAGTTCCAATTTATCCAAAAATTGTTCCTTCATTTTAGCGGGACTAACAGCTCTGCAAGCCTCCAGAATCCGGTCAGCTAAGGTAGATTTCCCATGATCAACATGAGCTATGATCGAGAAATTCCTGATTAGATTCAGCACGCCAAAAGGTTAGATAAGAGATCTAAAGTATTCTATGGTTGAGGCAAGGCCGGATCGCAAGTCAACCTTCGGGTGCCAATCGAGAAGCCTTCGCGCTTTGGAAATGTCTGGTTTTCTTCTTACCGGATCATCGATCTGGGGAGGCAGGTGTATTATATTATTTTTACAGCCCGTGAGTTCCAAAATAGTTTTGGCTAGCTCAATTATACTGTATTCTTCGTCGTTGCCGAGATTAAGAACCTCAAATTCAGTATTGTGTCGCGCAATTCTTATAATGCCATCAATTAAATCCGAAACGTAACAAAAGGATCTCGTTTGGGAACCATCACCGTAAACAGTAAGATCTCCCCCACGAAGCGACTGAACAATAAAATTTGACACAACCCTCCCATCATGCGGATCCATTCGTGGGCCATAGGTGTTAAAAATGCGAACAATAGTAACTGGCACTTTGTACAGCGAGTTATAGATAAAACAGAAAGTTTCCGCAGCTCGTTTTCCTTCATCGTAACAGGCTCTCGGTCCCAAAGTGTTTACATTTCCAAAGTATGTTTCCTTCTGAGGGTGCTCGAGAGGATCACCATAAACCTCCGATGTACTAGCAAAAACAAGCCGGCTCATGTGTGCCTTACAGTATTCAAGAACTGTCTTGGTGCCAAGTACACTTGTTTCGATTGTAAAAACTGGATCTTTTTGATACTGAACCGGTGATGCCGGACAGGCAAAGTGAAAAACGATGTCTGTTTTTTGACGCGGCATGAAATATCGGACGTCTTCCTGAAAAAAAGTTATGCGACTTTTTACACTTTCAAGATTTGACAATGAACCTGTACACAGATTGTCAACCACAATTACATCAAAACCATGGCTTAATAACTTTTCAACTAAGTGACTCCCCAAAAAACCGGCTCCCCCTGTTACCAAAGCTTTCACTTCAGTGCTCTAAGCTCCAGTAACACCAATTCCAAAATATGTAAAGCCAAACTTTTTGATTTGAGCGATATTACACAAATTTCGTCCATCAAAAATGACCTTCTCCCTTAGAAGACTTGCCATCAATCCATAATCTGGGTTTTTAAAGACATTCCAATCAGTAAAGATTATTAAACCGTCGGCGGATTCTAAAGTTTCATATTGGTTACTGAAGTAAGTTATACAATCCGAAACGTCTGGATAGCTCTCCTGAAACCTTTTCGTTGCCTCGGGGTCAAAAGCTCTAAAGGATACCCCGTGTTTCTTCAGCTCGCATATGGTGTAATAAGCGGGAGATTCCCTGACATCGTCCGTTGAATTTTTAAATGCCAGACCCCAAGCTGCCAAGATTTTGCCTTTGACACTTGATCCAAAATGTTTTAAGACTTTTTCCGCCAATACTACTCTTTGAGCATTGTTAACGTCTCTGCAGGCTCTGGCAATTTTAAAATCATAGCCGGCTCTTGATGAAAAATTGATCAAACTGGCAACATCTTTAGGAAAGCAACTGCCCCCATATCCGCATCCTGGGTAAAAATACTTAATTCCTATTCTTGGGTCTAACCCTACAGCAGCCCTCAAAGCTTGAATGTCAGCTCCGAACAATTCGCATAAGTGAGCGACTTCGTTTATAAACGATATTCTGGTTGCAAGATAACAGTTTGCAACATATTTAACCAACTCAGCCGTAACGGTCGTCGTTACAATTATAGGATTGCCGTTTCTGACAAAAGGCTTATAAAGCTCCTCAAGAATTTCTTTAGCGCGTTCTGTTTGAACACCAAGAACTATTCTGTCTGGCCTTAATGTATCCTCCAAGGCAGAACCCTGTCTTAGAAATTCAGGGTTGTAAGCAACTTCATAATGCTTCCCCTTTTCGTGAAAAAATTGCTGAAGTTTCATTGTTGTTCCCGGAGGGCAGGTGCTCTTAAGCACGATTAAAGCCTCAGCTTTAATTTGACTGTTTGCGATCGAGTTTCCGACATCAAAAACCGCTGACAAATCACTTGAACCATCCTCGAGCGACGGCGTCCCAACGCAAATGAATACCAGATCGCAGTCATCATTATCAGGAAATGATTTAAAAGTTAAGTGCCCCGTTCGTAAGTGCCTCTGAAACAGATCATTTAAACCGGGCTCAAAAAATGGAAGCTGGCCCTGTTGGAACTTCTGAAGCTTTGAGCCATCCTTTTCAATTAAAGTTACTCTGTTGCCAACATCTGCTAAACCGCAAGCGGTCACAAGACCCACGTATCCGCCTCCGAAAATGACGATGTTTTTCATGTTCGTGTAAATTTTATTTGTTACATAAAAAAATAGTCAAATTTAAAAAGAGGCTTTTATTTCCTCAAGTATTTCATCTGGATTAATACCGTCAGCTTCGGCTTCAAATGTTAAAAGTATCCTGTGCCTTAACACAGGCGTTAAAACTTCCATGATGTCGTCAAGCGTAACATGCATTCTTCCTGATGACACAGCAAGCGTCTTGGCTAATTTTGCCAAAGATAAACTAGCTCTCGGGCTAGGGCCATAACGTATATACTTTTTAACTGCCTGAGGGCTTTGCTGGCTCAAAGGATTTAGAAAAGTCGTTACCCTGGCAATAATTCTCAAAAGTTTTTCGGAAATAATAGCTTCAAGTATCAGTTCCCTAGCTGTGTCTAAAACGAGTATTGTTTTTTCAGGGTCAAGAAGCGGTCCGGGCAGAAAAGGTTCTCGAGACGAAATTTCAGAGATTATTTTTACCAAATCATCCTCAGTAGGGGGCTTGACCAACAGTTTGACTAAAAACCTATCAAGCTGAGCTTCTGGAAGAGGGTATGTCCCTTCAAGCTCTATCGGATTCTGCGTTGCCACAACGAAGAATGGTTTCGGTAAAACGTATGTCACTCCATAAACTGTTACTTGTTTCTCTTCCATTGCTTCAAGCAGGGCTGACTGTGTTTTTGGCGAAGCTCTGTTGATTTCGTCAGCTAACAGGAAATTTGTGAAAACTGGACCTTTTTTAAAAACCAGATTCTTAACTCTATTTTGGTCTTCCTCGATAATTTCAGATCCCGTTATGTCGCTCGGCATAAGATCCGGCGTAAACTGAACCCTTTTAAATTCTACGCCCATTAAACTCGCAAGAGCTTTCACCGACAGGGTTTTGCCGAGGCCCGGCATTCCTTCGAGAAGAACATGTCCCTGGGCCAAAATGCTTAGAATTAGGAATTTTTTTATTTCATTTTGTCCGATAATTAGACTGTCCAACCCGCTTTTAAGGCCTGAATAAAACTCGTGGACAACATCCACTTGATCCTGTGTCATTTTTCAAAAAATTTTTTGTAACGGTTTGGTGGCTGAAAATTAATTTCGTTAGAGTTATTATTTTGCAAAGTTTCCATGGTCATTTCCTCAGTGGACGCTCCGTCTTCGTAAGCCTCTGCCTTGAGGTTAATCGGGTCAACTTTTTTAAAATTAACTTTACCCTCTTGACTGTCAGCCTTGGCAGCACCTTTATGTTCAGAAAAATTGCTCCCTTGATCTTTGCTCTTACCTGGGTCAGTTTCCTCAGGAGGCTCGCTTTTGGCACCTTTTGCGGTATCAGCAGATCCTTTTTCACTGTCCTTTCCTGAGTCTTGGAGATTGCCATTTCGCCTATTTTTATTATTTTGCCTGTCGCCTTTTTCTTGGAGACCGCTTTTCTGTGTTTGACCTGTTCCAGATGACGATTGAAGATCTTTTTTTATACTTTCAAACTCTTTCCTTAAATCACCAAGAAGAGATGAGGAGTTTGATTGAACGCCAGTCTTGCTAGAATTGTTCCCAGACGTGCCGTTTAACGCGTTTGTTCCATTTGCATTCCCGTTTAAAGAGCTGCTTTTGTCTACAGTTGAACTGCCAACTGATGTTTGATTGGAATTATCTTTATTTTCAGTTTCGTTCATTTTATCCATTTTAAGATCTTGATCGTTATTGTTAACAGGGGACTGTTTTAACGCTTTCAGATCTTTTAACACTTTATCCCTAAACTCCAATAACGCAGGATTTGATGTCTCACTAAGAATTAAATCTGTTTCAAAAATTAAGGTCTTCAAAATGACCTCTGGATTACGAAGAGTTAAGAATAAGATAACTAGAAACGCTAGTATTGTTAACTGAGGTCTGAAAAGTTTGATAACATGATACCATCTCAACTCAATCTTGGAATTTTGTGTGATAAATTGGTACCGCCAATTATTTGATGCGAGCGTCGAAAGCGAGTGTAATTCATAATTCAGGTTTAACAGGTTTTCGGTTTTGTCGATCAAAGAGTTCTTGTCGTTTATGACAAATAAAGGGGAGATGAAGGTTACAAAAATAAAAAAAACGATGACCGAGCCTGGGCTGTAAAACTCGTTTAACACAAAGAAAATTGACAGTGACATGAGCACAAAGGACGCGTATAACGCAAAGTTCAAGATCTGACAGGTATTAAAGAACAATGCAAAATTCACTTGTGGTTTTGGCTTGATTTTCTGAAGAGCTGAACATTCTTTAAATGTTCGTCAAAACTCACCGAAAATTTGTGCCTGCCGGTTCCATCAGCTACAAAGTAAAGATAATTTGTCTCTAGCGGTTCAACGGCTGATTGTATACTCTCAAACGACGGAAAACATATCGGAGAAGGAGGAAGACCCGTTATCAGATAAGTATTGTAGGGATTGGGTGTTGCAAGATCCTGATAAGAAAGAGGTTGACCCAATTTTTTTAGTCCGTAGGCCACGGTTGGGTCAGCTTGTAGAGGCATCCCTCTTTTCAATCTGTTATGATACACGGAACTAATCAAGGGACGTTCAAATGGATCTTTGGCCTCTGCTTCGATTATAGAGGCGAGAGTGAGAACCTCATGAATGGTGAAATTAACCCTTTTTGCTTTTTCCTGAATGCCCGCGCTTTCAAGTCTTTGAAATAAGTGACCCACCAAAAAATCGATAATTTCTAAGACTGAAATGGGACGCGTGAAGTAATAAGTGTCAGGCAACGAGTATCCCTCAAGACTCGGGTACGGGATTGAATACTTTGCAAAAAGTTTAGAGTCAAACAGAGCAGTTTCTACCTCATTCGCTGTCCCCAGTCCAGCCTTTACGATCTCTTGAGAAAGATCCTTCAATGTAGTGCATGGAATGACCCTTACTTCTCTTTTTATGTAGTCCCCTTGAACAAGTTTTTTGAGAATATGATTCGGGGTCATGTTTTTTTTGATTACATACTCTCCGCTTTTAAGTGCTGTATCAAATTTTTTTAGCTTTACAAGTATCCTAAATCCGAGAGCAGATCTGATAGCCCCGGAAGATTTCAAAATGCTGGCAACTTCTTTCGCAGAGCTACCTTTAGGAATTAGAACTGTTACATCTTCTTTTGAAAAAGGATTAACAGGAAGAACGAAAATTACAAGAAAAATTATGACTTCGAGAATAATTAGCGCTACTAAAATTGCCAACAACCGCATTTAAACTAAGGTCGCTTCGTTTTTTTGCGAGATTCTAACTTATTTTTTAAACTATTGTAACCCATAATTGCTTTTGTATAAATGTCTTATTTCTAATAAAACAGTTTTGCTCCGATTAGATTTGTTCGAAACGTCTAGGTTTTTTCGTTTAACCAACTAAATTTTATTAGAAAATAATGTTTTTTTGACGTGTTATTTCAGTCTTAATCAAGAAATCTAACGACAAACATTTACTCTGAGTTAGTGAAAAAAAAAATGTTAGTGCGATTTTTTCAATTAACCAAAACTATTATTGAAAAAGGTTTTCTAAACATTGTATAAGTGTGATCTCTGAGGGTTTACTCGATTACTGCATGGAAAAAATTTTGCAATGGTCATTAGTGCCTTTCATTTTTTTCGTTTTCTCCTCGAAGTTTATCGAATTTAGAACTTTTGAGTTTTGGAATGGGGCTGAAAAAAGAAGACTTGTTTTGTCAAAACATAACAGAAGAAATGCACCAAAGCAGGTTCCATTGATAATTGACAAAAATACGAGCGCGCTAGAACTTGCCAAGGATTTTGGCCTGATTCCAACATCCCTTAATGAGAATAAGTTCTTAAGAAACACGATGGTTTCCAAAGGCCAAAGAATATTCGTCGAAAAAAGACGGGGTGAAGTTATTGGATTCAAGTTTTTCTTGAATAAAACAATCATTGACATAGTAAAACAGGATAAAGGTATTTTGGTCGCTAAACAGGATCCGATCGTTATATCACGCGTCAGAGATGTGTCGGGTTTGATTGCTTCCGATTTATCGAGTTCATTAAGATCCTTAGGGCTTTCCGAAGAATTTGTCAAAAAAGTAACCAAAGTGGCCAAACTTCCTTCTAATGCTAAGCCATACGCGTTTTCGATCAGGGTGTATGAAGAAATATATGGTGATGGCGATATTAAAAGCCAGATACCAGTCGGAGTATATGTAAACACTGACAGAGGCGAGGTATTCAAGGCTGCTTTGGAAAAATCAGGCACCAAATATTTTGACCTAAGGGATATTGCTGCGTCCAAACACGATTGGTTGTACAGGCCAGTAAACGGGAAAATAACAAGCCATTTTTCCAAATCGCGATTTCATCCGATTCTTGGATTTAAGCGACCGCATCCCTCAATAGACATTTCAGCGCCTTATGGAACTCCTGTTCGCGCTGTTGGTCCAGGTGTTGTAATTTTTAGCGGATGGTATGGTAGTAGCGGGAATATGATTAAGATTAGACACGGTCATGGAGTGGAAACCGTGTATAGGCATTTGTCAAAGTTACTTGTTACAAGAGGTCAGAAGGTCACAGCAGGCACAATCGTCGGAAAAGTAGGAGCAACAGGTCTTGCCACTGGCCCACATCTCTGCTTTAGTGTTGTCGTGTCTGGCAAGTTTGTTGACCCATTGCGATTTAAGCCCTTTTGGTCGGCTCCCGTTGACACTAGAACCAGAAATGAACTTAACAAAATTTATGTTGAGTTGAAAAGTTCCTCATCCAGAATACAACTTGCTCAAAAGAGGTTGTCGACACAAAAAGCCAGCTAGACAAATAGCTTAGTGATTACATGGGTAGCAATCGGGTCTGAAATTCTGTCGGGAAGAACTGTAGACCAAAATCTCAAGCAACTGGCTTTAGCCTTGGGTCTCCCTGTATCGAGGGGGTTTATTGTGTCGGACAATTACGATGAAATTGCCAGAACCTTTTCTTGTGTAGCAGGTGATCCAGTGGTGATTTGCTCGGGTGGGCTTGGTCCGACCTCTGACGATATAACGATATCTGCTTTTTCCAAGTGGAGTTGTTTAGGGTTGGAATTTAAGGAAGAACTGTATGCTCGCTTCAATAGCCTTGATGAGAATTTAAGCTCCCTTGAGGGATGCAAAAAGCAATGTTATATTCCAAAAGGTTTCAATTTTATCGTTAATGCAAAAGGTACAGCTCCTTTAATCTGGGGGGATTTTAAGCTAACAAGATGGTTTTTCCTGCCGGGGGTTCCGCATGAATTTAGATCTTTCGTAGAAAGCTCAGAGTTTTTGAATCTTATGGTAGAAAAAACCTCTCGAAAAAGAGTTTATCAAAGAGATATCAGTGTTTATTTCATGAAGGAGGCTGAAGTTTACGACGTCGTCAAAGATATTACCCAGCATTTCTCGGACGAAGTAGGTTTTTACCCTGAAAAAGGATATGTGGATATCGTGTTAAGGTCAGAAGATGAGGCATTAATCGACAACAGAGTTAGAATTTTAGCGGATCGGCTAACGTCCGAAGGAATAAGATTTCACATTAAGGAAATTCCTCTTGAGTTGGAGGTTCATAACGAAATAAAGCGTTCAGGCCTTACCGTATCAACAGTTGAAAGTTTTACAGGAGGAGCATTAGCTCAAGCTCTGATGGCGTATCCCGGGAGTTCAAAATATTTCAAGGGTGGGTTAGTTGTATATTCAGTGGACGCAAAAAAAAATTTGCTAGGAGGGAAAAGTGTTGTCAATCCTGTGAGTGAAGAGGTTTGCGAAGCATTGGCTAAACAAGGCAGATTATTTTTTAAATCGGACATTTGTGTTTCAACCACAGGGGTCGCGGGTCCCGGAAAAGATGAGTGGGAAAATGAGGAGGGTCTTTTTTTCATTGCGGTTGCGTTTAATAACGATGTTAGAGTATGGAAAAGAGTGATAAAAACCTCCAGAGACCTCCTAATTAGACAAGGGGTCTTTGCCGGGTTGTTCGGCGTTCTAGATTGCCTCAAAGGTTAAACGACGTCTTCAGCTGACCTCCCCTTCGGTCCAATGTATGAATTGAATGAATCATTATTGCGTGGATTGCGATATAATTTAAAGATTGTAAGATGAGGCATTTGTCAATTTTAACACTCGCGTTGATTTTAGGCGGTTGTTCGTCAAAAAAAGTGGTATATCAAGAACCTGAAGTGGTTGTAATTAAAGACAAAGGCACTGAATTGTATGTTTGGCAGGAACCAATTGTCGATGTTATCAATGTTCCAGCCGGAATGGACCCCGAAGGGATTTATTACCGTCCCGAACATCAGCAAATCGTTGAAATCAAACAAGGTAGATGGGTATTAAAAAACTAAATCGATGGCGCTTTTTGATATTCGGCACTTTGTGACCCCATTCAAGAACAGATTAAATCTTGTTATCATCTTGGCAGTAGCCCTTGTTTTTGCGATTTACCGCACCTCAACGAGCAAGAAAACGACTCTCATGCCTGCCAAGTCTGAGCCGGTAATCGACGATATCTTTCTCAAAGAATTGGAGAAAGTTTTGGAAAAATGACTACATGCCCAATGATCTAGTTATAAGACCCTCTATTAAAAGTCAGTTTGGCCATCTAACCGCAGCGTTTGCGTTTGTTTTTTTGGCTTTTAGAGGCTTTAGTTTTGAACACGGAATTTTTTTGTACTTGGGTAAAATTTCAGCTGGGATAGCTGTGTTCATTTGCTTAGTGATTTTGGTCAATATTTTTAATTTTAAGTATGTTTTGGCAGAGGATTTCATTCAGTCTATAGAGGGAATTTTATCTTTGAACATGGTATCTCAGAAGGTGAAGTATAAAGATATCAAGCTTCTTGAAGCTCATCAGACTATTCTTGGAAGAATTTTGGGTTTTGGCAACGTCCTTATAGGTTCAGCCGCAACATCGAACATTGAGATTACGTTAAGGAATGTCTCAGATCCTCAACTTATAAAAGAGTTCGTTTTGAAAAAAATTTCTCAGAAGCGAAGTGAGGAAAAATCTGATAATAACTTAAAGGAAGCTAGGCAAAGTCAAAATGTGTAAAAGATTTGGTCTTTCGTTTGTTTTTGCCATGAGATTTACGAAGTTCGCTATTTTTGTATTGTCTTTGAGTTCTGCTCAGTTAGATAGAAGTTACATAGAATCAGAGCTGAAAAAGTTGGAGGAATCGGAGAAGGCGATCATGGAGTCTATCAACGCCTCTATAGATGCTAAAAATCCTCAACCTTTTGACAACAAGGAAGTTATACCCGACCTAGGCTCCGGGACCGAAGAAGCAAAAAATACTAATTTTGATGAGCAGCCGAAAAATTTAAATCAGCGGGGTCATGAAGCAGAAGATGAAATTCAGGACGAAAAGCAATCCGAGGGTAAAAGCTCCGCCACCACTCAGAAGATTGAGCCAGCCGCCTCAGGTTTTAAAGAGTTAGGAAGTGTTACAGGAACGGCAACTAGCGCGAATGGAAGCAATTTGGAAAGCAACAAGGTAACTAATTACCAAGACTTAAATCAGTCTGAGAGATCTTTGTCCTCAAGCGAACCAAAAACTTCAGATAGTGACGCTTCCGCAAATAGGCAAATTTTGGAAAAGGAGTTGTCGTCTTTAAAAATAGCGCTCAACTCAAAAGAAGATGAAATTAAACGTCTAAAATTGTCGGAAATATCCTTAAAATCAAAGGTTAAACTTTATGAAGAAGAATTGAGACGATTGAATGCGTATGTTGATGACTTGATGAAAAAAAACATCTTGAATAAGTGTACTGACAAAATATCTGATGATGAAACCCCAAGCAATCTTTCTTTCCCGACGATTCACGATGCGGACGAACCTGTGCCTTTAATTGAAGTGCCTCAAGGAACTGTCGTCTATGCAGGTCCATCTTCGTCAGCAACACGGCTTTTTGAAATATCTCAAACAACCAAAGTGCCAAAAATTGACTCCCAGAATAACTGGGTTAGAATTATTGCTCCAAATGGTGTCAAGGGTTGGATAAAAAGGCAGAGCCAAGTTCCTCAAATTGCGGAAGAAAAAAGAGCTCTTGATAATTTAGTTCTTGTAGGTAGAGAGTAGGCCTGTATCACTAGTTACTCAAAACACCGATGGAACCAAAAGTTGCGCATTATTGAGAAAATTGGTTTGTGCAGAAATTTGTGTTTAACGGCATGCTTCTAAAAAAGTTAAGGATTAGAATTTGTTACAAAGTTTAGTTTAATATTTTATTGCTAGCACAAAACTGAAGTTAAAAAAAGCGTATTTATCTCGTAAGGGATTTTTGAAAAACTGAACTTTCATCCAAGATTTGCCAAAATAAAAATAACCTGCTGGTGCAACTTTGAATTTTTTGACGGGGTATTTTAAGACTGAATTTTTCGTCAAGCACTCATTCTAACTGGGCAGTGATTACTCAAGATGCTGTAAATTTTTCTTGAACAACTATTTCACGGGCTAAGTCTTTCTAAATCTCTCTTGTCGAGATTTTTGTTTCATTCAACCTCATTTTGTTAAGAATAACCTCTTAAAACGTTAAAACCAACTGACTCGAATTTCTTCACCACCTTCCTCAATATTTGTCTTTGAAAGTGAGGTATTTTGATTACTGCCACTAGCCCCAACCTCTTCCATAATTAGCGCAACAACTCTCGGGGCAACATCCTCAGCCACAGTGTCATAAATCTTAGTAGCCCTCATTAATAATTTATCAAAAGCTTCTCCAGCTTCACTGTTGTCAGACTTAAATTTTGCAATTAACTCCTCACGGATTATGTCCCTGACCTTGCCAATCACCACTTCGGTATCACTCTCAAAAAAAACTCCTACGTCCTCTATCTTGTCTAAAATCCCAAAGGCCCATACCCTTATAATCGCCTCGTCAGGGTTACTAAGTAACAGTGTTTCTATACCCTCCAAAATCCTGCCCTTCCCAAGTTCTACATTCAACCTTCTTTGCAGTTCTCCTCTCACTTGCTCAACCTGCTCGACCCAAGGTAACCTACCAGGATTTTGTTCCATCTTAACCTCATCCAAATCCAAATTGGCCAGTGATCGAGCCAAAGCTTCCTTAGTTGTTTCCACCTTGCCCCTGTAGTAGGGCAAACTCTCATATTGTTCAGTTACAAACGACACAATTGATCTTTGTACTAAAGTGTAAAATTTAATTTCATCCTCAAGTTGAACTATCTCTTTTTGTTTTGTTTCAATCTCTCGTTGAACTGGTTCTCTTTTTTCTTTAAAAGGTGCTCCCTCAACAAGATTGATTATTTCAACCAACTCTCTGACCAAATCGCCTACTGATCTTTCAATGTCAGCCAGGATTTGTTTTCTGTCAGGCGGTTGAAATTGTGCTTGCCTGTATCCAAGTTCGAACTCTTGCATAAGTTCTTGACCTACGGGACCTAGGTTTTCTTCGAGCCATTCTGAGATAGCTCTTTTGTTGAGAATTTGTTTCCCTGACAATTCTGTTAATTTATCCAGAACTAGTGAGGTCAAATCAATCACTTCGCTTCTGTCAGAATGCTCATTGAGCAAAGTTCGAATTACGTTTTTTGCTTTGTTTTGCGGCTTAGCTAGAATACGACCCAGTAGCCAGAACTCAAAAATTGAGAATAAAATAATAGAAATGGCCATGATGCAAATTGTAATCGCAGATTGCTCCTCAGTTGGCAATTTAGAAAATAAATTAAAACTATTAGATACAAAAGGAATGAAAATTGCAAAAGCCAAATTGGTTAACGCTAGGGCCGAAAGAGTTCCGTCGAAACGATCCACGACGATCTTATAGGCTGCCCGAGCCTCTGGTGAATTTGAGTTATCGGCTTTAAGAGCCTCACGAGTGGGAAATTTCGTATACAAAATATCTACAGAACCAGCCAACCCACCTAACCTAAAAAACTTCACCCTAAGTTCACTTAGTTCCCTTATCCCAACCAAAGGGCTTTTTCTTAATTCCTCTAACTCAACCCGTAACCGTGCTAACTCGCCCGACTGCCTCGCAACATCTAAACCTTTAAACTGCCTCTTTACCCAGCCTATTACAAGTTGATCAAAACCTACAGCTACCTCGTCCTTTACCTTACGCCTAGTTAATTTCCCTAATATCCTTCCTAACATCACTTGCCTCCTTTAGCTTTGTAAAAATCAATCTTTACTCTAGAATTCACCTCCATTAATTCCCTAACTGACCTTGCCCACATTTGTCTTCCTTTTTGTGTGTCCCAAATGCCAAAGGCTTTTGCCGTTACAACAAACACTCTTTTCCCAACAAAGTTCTCGATTTCAGCCAAATAAACTGGACTAAAGTTGTCGTCAAGCAATGTAACAATATCAGGCGCTTTGGTTTTAGTCTGATCCCCTTGCCTGAGGGTAATACACTCGTTTTTAAAATCAATCGAAAGTCCACTTCTTAATAACAAAACTCCCGTGTTAAAACCCGGTAGGTTGCTTTTTACTATCCCCTTAACAGTTTCTTCATAAACTTTGACATTTTTTAAAACTTCTTTAATATCGGTAAGGTTCTTTTTTTCCAAAGCTTTCCCTATGTCAAGAGACATTGATATTGATCTAGGCAAGTTCATTTTTTTGTAAACTTTGGCCTCTCTTGCGTAACCCACAAGAAAACACCCTCGTTTGCGACCATAGTTTCCAAAGGTTCTCAGTAAAAACTCTAAATCCCCCGAACAAAGGTCAGAAGTCACAACTAATTCATTTCCGTAATAATCCCTCGCCAGAAGGGGACTTGGGCTAATCCCATAATAATCAAAAGGCGATAAATTGACCTCCGGAACTGCTCTTCCAGACGCTAAGTCTGCGTCTACCAAAGGTAGCCCTAAAACAGAGCACAAAAATATAGCCTCAGCTTCAGCTCCTATCTCTCCGGGAATGATAGCGTTTACCTTCAATCCAAATCTTCTTTGAAACCCTGTAACCAAACTCTCAAGGTAGCCTTCGTCAACGCTTGTACACTGCTTCGGATCCCCAACCCCAAAAACTGTGGCTACCATGTCTCCGTTATCTAACTCGTTAACATCTACTACTCGAACTTTTTCTGTAGAACTTAAAGCTGCCTCAAGCAATCGCTGTCTTATATTCTCTGGTAAACCCCCTCCAGTCGATAAAAAACCACAACCAAGTAGCAATCTTTTTACGTCTTTTCTGGTTAGGTCAAAAACTTGTTGGTTATTTTGATACTGTTTTTTCATAATACCTTGCCTCCTACAAAATCTGTTGGAATTTGATCACTACCAGAGATCAACATCACGCGCTGGAACAAATCTAATTCAGGTACTATGTGTGGTTGGAAGTAAGGATCTCTACTGTTGACTGCGGTTTTGTCCACAGGTTCTATTAAACCTTGACTCCACCTAATGATTGCTTCCGGGGCTACGTAAAATACGGCCTCGACAGGGTTCAAGGAATTCGTGTAAATTCTTATCTCCTTTAAATTGTCTAGACCTGTTAATGTGCATTTATTTGATTTACTTGATAACAATATCTGAATTACATCGTTATATTGGCACATTCTTTGTGAGAGTTCTGGATCCACCAAAAGGGTGGATGCATCTGAATAAGAAACCTCTAGCCAAGCGATGATTCTTTTTAAAAAATCCTCCGTGGACACAATCTCAACACTTGGGGATTTGGGATCCCGCCACACCCACTCAACTGAAATGCCGATATTTTCAAAAGTTGCCCGATATAGATCGACGAGGTAGGAGCAAGTGTTGATAAGTTCTTTTACGTGCTCCTGCCAAAGGTAACTTCGTACACTCTCGGGTAACAAATCAACAAAGTCCTTTATAAAAACAAGGTATGATGACATGGGCAAATCAACTACAACCCCTTTGGTCTGAAATGCAGTTGAAACAAGCAGAGCTTGTACAAACAGCTCAGAATAGTGATACTGTGATGGTCCAACGGGAATTTTAATGTCCGATATCTCCCATTTTTTGGACGAAAGCATCTGTGTGACCATGTTTCTCTCAAAAGGTGACGCAAGGGTATGCGTTCTTTTGTCAGATGGTTCACTTTTTCTGTACACCACTACCTGCCAACGACCATCGAAAGGACATGTGCCCGTTAATACTTTATCGGAGTATATTTTGACACCCTCAAATGGTATTTGAGTCGCGGTAACCGTTGAATCAACTGATGATTTTTGAATTCTTAAATAGGCTACGAGTAAATTTCTAACCATCTCTTCTATCCTAGGCTCAGCGCAAGTAAAGATTTTTGGGGTTCCCAAATCGCTTACAACCTCTCTGGGATAGTTAAAGTCACTGAACCTTTGTAAAAATTGACCTAGGGTTGCTGCTTTTTCGAAAGCTTCGCTATAAAGCTCGATTAAAGGCACCAAAACGTACCTCTGGTCGGTACTTAAACACCTGTTTTTTGGGTCCCAGAATTGACACAAGCGTCCTGAGCTATCCCACCCAACTGCCATTGAACCAACTTGAAGTGGTTTTGTTTGTTGGATCAGTTCTGACCCAACGTCTGTTGCATTTGATGTCACTTGTCTTTCCATAACACCTCCTTGAATTAAAAATTGTTGCTAAAACACGACTATGGACAGCTCGCCAACCGTCCACCTCGCGCTATAAAACTTAAAAGATTTACGCTACTGATTACCGGCTGTTACCGGCTATGATGAATATGAAAGTGATGAAAATGCTTGAGACTGGATAATTTGTAAATGATCGTATTCGCTAATTTCATTTTTTGACTATTAATCAAGCCATTTAAACAGTCAGATTGCATTTTCCATCTTATTAAATGGTAAAACAACAATTTTGTTTTGTCAAGAATTAACACAAACAAAAATTTAATTTGACCAAATTTCTCCCGTTTTTAACTCTAAGAAAAGGTTTTTCGCACTTCTAAGAGAATCTTAACATCCGACCAAAAAAATACAAACACTATAGCTGACCCCCAAAAAAAGAAGATCTAACGGTTGACTACTTCTTTCGCCGTTTTTGATACTTATCAAACTAAAATGTTGTTTTTTTCAATTTGTTAAATTCGTTTCAAAGTCTTGGATTTTTGCTCTTTCGTCGAAGACTGGACTTTTTAATTCACTTTACCTTGTCTTTTTAAGGGACTTGGCAAAACTACTTTGAGCAATACTGTTTTTGATCCTGTACATGTTTTCTGCTTTGTTTAGAATTTTTAAATCTACTTCTGCAAGACAAAGCGCTTGGTTGTTGTGATTTAACTTTTTTACTGTCCCTAGAATTGGGGTTGCCACCTTACTATGCCCGACCAGAGTTTCATAATGACTGTCTCCTACATCGAGTTTTCCCGCAGCGTTACAGTAAATTAAGACAACCTCATTCTCAAATGATCTGGAAATACACAAGGAGTCGACAAATGACCTCATCACTTTCCTCGACGCAGCAAAATTATGTTCAGGATCACCGAATGTCCAATAACTTGGGACAACCACAATTTGCGCTCCGTTTAAAATCAATGCTCTAAAAAATTCGGGAAACGCAAGATCCCAACAAATCCCAATGCCAACTTTGCCAAATCGTGTGGAAAAAATACACACCTCGTTGCCCGGAGACAGGTATTTCGCTTCTGTGGTCCATAGATGAATTTTTTTATATCGGGCTTTTACCTGGCCGGTTCGATCTACATAATAACAAACATTAAAATATCGGCTATTCTCTCTCTCGAT
>JANWWW010000032.1 GCA_025055295.1 Deltaproteobacteria bacterium
TTAAATGTTTCATTAAAACCTGCTATTTTACTACATCCTTTCGTAATTAACAACTATTCATTTATTCGAAAGTTTTGAGATCAATTCATCAATCACGGGATCAAGATCACCATCAAGTATTTGATCGAGATTGTGCCATGATACATTTACCCGATGATCCGTAACTCTATTCTGCAGGAAATTGTATGTTCTTACTTTCTCGGCTCTCTCGCCTGTGCCAACCTGTGCTTTACGCTCTTCGTGGAGTTTAATCTCCTTCTCCTGCTTTTGTTTTTCGTACAGTCGCGCTCTCAGGACCTTAAGGGCTTTCTCCTTGTTCTTATGCTGGCTCCTCTCATCCTGAATCGATACTACAATGCCTGAGGGGATATGAGTTATCCGCACAGCTGAGTCAGTTGTGTTTACATATTGTCCACCAGCGCCCCCTGCCCTAAAAGTTTCAATTTTTAGGTCTTTTGGGTCTATCGTTATTTCTTTTTCCGCGATTTCGGGAAGCACAGCTACAGTGACCGTTGACGTGTGAATTCTGCCGCTTGCCTCTGTTTTTGGCACTCTTTGAACCCTGTGGACGCCTTTTTCAAATTTTAGCCGTTTGTAAACTTTTTCGCCCGATATAAACGCAACGATCTCTTTAAAGCCTCCTACGGGATTTTCATGGAAATCGACAATTTCAAATCTCCAGTCTCTTTTGTCAGCGTATCTCTGATAACATCTAAATAAATCCCCGGCAAAAATACAGGCTTCGTCACCACCTGCGCCCGCGCGTATTTCCAAAAATACGTTTTTGTTGTCCTCAGGGTCTTCTGGTGTTAATAAGGTCTTAAGCCTTGTTTCCAAGGTAAAAAGTTTTTTCTCGAGTTCGCTTCTTTCTGCGATGACCAGTTCTTGCAATTCATCGTCATCTTCAACAAATTTTAACTCATCAATTGATTGCCTGACCTTTTGGTACTCTAACCATAGGCTGCAAATTTCACCAACTTCAACGATTTTTTTTTGTAATAATCCGATTTCAAAATGATCGGAATAGTTTAAACTCTCCATTTGAGACTGAAGTTCCAACATCTTTTGCTGATATTCTTCAATCTTTTTTAATTCAGCTTCCGTCAATGCCATACCCTAAAATAGCTCCACCGCGAAGTCGAGAAAACTCTTTAAATCGTCTCTCGGGCATGCATCATTTGGTTTGACCAAAACTAGGACACCTTTAGGTTTCGACATCGAGATGTCAGACTGAAAACATAGAGTATTTCCATAAGCATCCGAAAAACTAAAAATATTGCCCAACTTTTTGAAAAAAAAGAACGATTCTTCCTTGTCATATTTTTGCGCTATGGAAAATAAGGGAATGGGCAAAAATGGTTCAGGAGCGTACAAATTTTTCAGGAATCCCTTAAAAAATTGTATCAGTGAGGAAGGTTTTCCAACTATTCCATAAAAACCTGAAATACCGCCTAGGTTCAAACACTCACGGAGCGCTTGAGGGGATTTGCGTTCTACCATATTTTTTATGAAAGAGGTATTGACGTTTGTTAGCGACACCTTGGATAATCTTGAAAAATCTACGAAGCCAAATTCTGGGTTATTGATAACTTGGGTTACCATTTTATTGACGAGTTTATCTAGGGATAAAGACGAAAGCAGTTCACAAACGTACTCCAAAACCAGATAATTCAAATTATCCGAGCCCGGTTTATCTCTCTCTATCTCCAGTCTACAAAGCTCAAAAAAGACTGCTCTTTTACCCGTACGTGAACCTAGTAAGCCCGGTCGAGGTAGTGGATAAAGACTTTCAAGATATTCAGACGGCGAAAATTTTTCAAATAGTTTGCTGCCACTGAGAAGATCTTTAAAGGTCAGATTTTCCTTACCTTTTGAACTAAAAAAGCCTATCAATTCTCCGACATATGAATTCAGTGAAATATGCTTTTCTACGCATATCTTCAAAAAAGCAACGAAAGTGAAGATTTTTGTCAGCTCTCCAATGTCAAAGATGAGTTCGTCCTTTGCATCCGTTACCCAAAAGAATTCGTCTAGAATAAGATCTGAGTTGAATACGTAAATGTAGCAATCAGTAGCTTTTTCTCTAAGGCAGTATTTTTCGCTGAGTTCGTTAAGAGTACCGGCTTTGTGCCTGAAGTCATCTTTCATGTTAGTAAAATTTTATGAAAACAGGCTGTGAGATAGCAAAAAAGACAGTCAGATTATTTGCAAAAATTTTTAAAAAAAACTTGAATTTTTGTGTGCGTGTCACCATACTAAATACCTGTCAAGGAGGGAAGATATGAAGAAAGCGAAAATTAGACCTTTGCATGATCGAATTGTTGTAGAAAGGCTTGATAGCGAAGAAAAAACACCTGGCGGTCTGTACATACCAGACACTGCCAAAGAAAAGCCTCAGTTAGGCAAAGTTATTGCCGTCGGTAAAGGAAGAGTAAAAGAAGACGGTTCAATTAGTCCGCTTGAAGTCAAGGAAGGAGACAAGGTTCTGTTTAGCAAATATGCTGGCACTGAGATAAAACTTGACGGTAACGAATATCTAATAATGAGGGAAGATGATGTTTTAGGCATTGTTGAAAATTGATTTTAGGAGGGTAAAGTTATGGCAAAAAAATTAAAGTTTGGATTTGAAGCAAGTGAAAACATATTGAAGGGTGTCAAGACCCTTGCCGATGCGGTGAGGGTTACACTGGGTCCTAAAGGTAGAAACGTAATTATTGAAAAACAGTTTGGCAGTCCCGTTGTTTCAAAAGACGGGGTGACTGTTGCCAAGGAAATTGATCTTGAGGATAAGTTTGAAAATATGGGGGCGCAATTAGTTAAGGAAGTTGCGTCTAAGACGTCAGACGAGGCTGGTGACGGTACAACCACGGCAACGGTCCTTGCAGATGCCATTTATTCAGAAGGTTTGAAGCTGATAGCAGCGGGTCATGACCCTATGAGCATAAAAAGGGGGATTGATGCGGCTGTCAAAACAATAGTTGATGAGATCAAAAAGCTTGCCGTGCCTACTAAAAGCAAAAAGGAAATTGCGCAAGTAGGAACAATCTCTGCCAATAACGACTCCGAAATTGGAGAGATTATTGCTGAAGCCATGGAAAAGGTTGGAAAGGAAGGTGTAATCACGGTGGAAGAGGCCAAGGGACTGGAAACTACATTAGAAATTGTAGAGGGAATGCAGTTCGATCGTGGATATATTAGTCCTTACTTTGTAACGAATGCGGAGAAAATGGAGGCTGAACTTGAAAATCCATATATCTTAATTCATGAAAAGAAAATTTCTAACATGAGAGAGCTCTTGCCTTTATTGGAGCAAGTGGCCAAAGCTGGCAAGCCATTGCTGATAATTTCTGAAGATGTCGAAGGAGAAGCATTAGCAACATTGGTCGTCAATAAGTTGAGGGGGACACTGCAAGTTTGCGCAGTAAAGGCTCCGGGTTTTGGAGATCGACGCAAAGCTATGTTGGAAGATATAGCGATTCTGACTGGCGGCAAATGTCTCTCCGAAGATCTTGGTATCAAGCTTGAAAACGTAACAATAAGTGATCTTGGTCGCGCTAAGAAAGTGGTGGTAGGAAAAGAAGAAACGACTATCATAGATGGAGCAGGAGCGAAAGATAAGATTAAGGATAGAGTTGCGCAAATCAAGAAACAAATTGAACAAACCACGTCAGATTACGATAGAGAAAAGCTTCAGGAGCGTCTTGCGAAGCTTGTTGGTGGAGTTGCAGTCATTCATGTTGGCGCCGCGACTGAAGTCGAAATGAAAGAGAAGAAGGCCAGAGTAGAAGACGCGTTACACGCTACCAAAGCCGCCGTCGAAAGCGGAATTGTTCCTGGTGGTGGCGTAGCTTTAATCAGGGCTTCAGAGGCTTTGAACAAGCTAAAGGTTGATAATTCCTCGGAGCAAGCGGGAATTGATATTATAAGAAAAGCTGTTCAGTATCCTCTGTATTACATAGCTGAAAACGCTGGTCATTCCGGATGGGTTATAGTTAACAAAGTTAAAGAGTCCAAAGGAAACATGGGATTCAATGCTGCAACAGAGGAGTTTGAAGATCTAATGAAAGCGGGGGTAATCGATCCCGCCAAAGTTGTCATAACAGCGCTTAAAATGGCTGCCTCTGTAGCGGGTATAGCTCTAACGACAGCTTGCATGATTGCAGAAAAACCGAAGAAAGAGGAATCGCATCACGCCCATGCTCCAGGAAACATGGACATGATGTAGTTTATTTGTAGTTTAGTTAATTTCACATTCTGATTATGACTGAAAAAGGGGCCGTTAAGGCCCCTTTTTTTATTATTTTGTCACGCTAAGGAAGGTTTCATAACTGGAAAGGTAAAAAAGATAAAGATACAAAACTCGTAAATTTTAGTAGCTTGGTTCTTTCTATTTTATTGGTCACAAAGCAATTGAATGCATCGATTTTATCGCTCTGTATATCTGATTTAATTTCTTCAGTTTTTTAGCTCCCCTTCTAGCTGTCTAACTGTCTGTTTCTCAATCAATTTTTTTTAACACGTATGGACAATTCTGTCTAAAATGTGTTGCTCTACACTTATTGAAAAACAGTATAAAAAATAAAAGTCTCTGAAAATTTTTTGTCTTGAACGTATCTAAATTAATGTATAATACCTTAATATGGCAAGGTTATTACTGTTTTTAGGTTGTTGTTCACTGTTTTGTCAGGAAGTTTTACCCCGTGACCGGCACTGGGATAGTCGGTATCACCCTTACCCCGATTACAGAGAAAGCGAAAGCCACCCACTAAGGGTAGCATCCTACATATTACATCCGTTTGGTTGGGTATTGCGGGAAACAATTTTTCGCCCCCTAAGTTATTTTGCGTCTAATACTCCAGTTAAAAGGTCTGTATTAGGCTATAGATTTAACGGTGATTATGCTCATAGCAGTTGCTTTGCAATTAGCAAAATCGAAAGCTGCGAAGGCTTACCGCCCTTTAAACAAAGCACCAAGAAGTAGACGTTAGCCAAAAGAAAAGAAATATTATTAAATAGCACGTAAAGGCGATGTTGTCTTGAAAAAATTTCGGTTTTTTTCACAAGAGCCCTCTTTTTACCAATTCCGTTTCATAGGTTTGATTAAATACTTGAAACTTTTGCCAGTATCTAGTGAAATACCAAAAATAAGCTGCGAATAAAACGTTGCAATTTTGACCCCTTTTGTTAGAGTGAATTTCTCTTAATGCTAGAATACTAGATAGAAAGCAAATTTGCTGGGCTTTTTCCAAGAAATCGGCTATTACTATGCTTTCGATTATGTAAAATGAGACAGACTAACTTATGTTTGTCAAATCAGGCAACCCTTTAAGAAGTTTTGTCTTTCAGGGTTTCTGAAGTCACAAATTAACAACGGTACTGCACTTTGACCCACTTATTTTGCCACCTAATAACATGACTAACAGGCACATCAACCTTAAAAAACCTTACTGTAAAACCGACTATCATACTCTCTACTCTAGAAAAACTTGCAATTTTTCCTTGTGGAGTTTATTGAACAACGCCTTTACGCTATAACTAGTTCGGCTGTGCTTCTTCTGTCTCGCACAATAAATCTGTCAGTTCTTTTGTTTTTTCTCGTTTTCAAACCCTTTGTAGGCTTGCCGGTTGGGGTACTGGGATGTTTCCCGCCCGGAGTTCTTCCCCCCATAGGATGATCAACGGGGTTTTTCGCTATTCCACGAGTGTGAGGTCGTCTTCCGCGCCACCTATTGCGTCCAGCTTTACCAAGAGATACATTATTCCAGTCAATATTAGATACTCTTCCAATAGTGGCATAGCAGTTGCCGTGAATTTTTCTCAGTTCCCCACTTGGCATCTTGAGCAAAACATAGTCATCATCTTTTCCTACAATTTGGATCGAGGTGCCAGCTGCTCTTCCAAGGGCACCGCCCTTCCCCAATTTTAGTTCCACGTTGTGTACTTCTAGACCTACAGGAATATTTTTTAAAGGAAGACTGTTTCCAATTTTTATGTCAACAAGCTCACCACTTTCAACGATATCTCCTACCTTTAAACCTTCAGGAGCCAGAATATAGCGCCTTTCGCCATCTCTAAAGCAAATTCTCGAGATAAAAGCCGTACGATTTGGATCATATTCTATTGTTTCTACCTTCGCAGGTATACCGACTTTATCACTACGCTTGAAATCTATTAAGCGATATTTTTTTTTTGCGCCTCCACCCTTATTTATGTTGGTTTCAACCCCTTGGTTATTTCTACCCCCGGTCCGAGTTTTTGCCTTTGTTAGCGATTTATGAGGTTTAACTTTTGATAAACCTGAATAGTCCACTACGGAAAAAAATCTTCTTGATAATGGAGTTGGTTTAAATTTCTTTAAAGCCATGCCCAGCAATTTTATCAGAATCTAACCAAGGTTTTCAATTTTAAGTCGGAAAATAGGATTGTTTTTTGATAAACTAACAGGCGTGCATGACATCTTTAGTTCTTCACTTTCACGCATTGCTCCCGAGCTTTATGCGTTAGGCATCAAAGAGCGGGATCGTTTGCTTAACGGGATAAATCTTATTGCTAGCGAAAATCTCCCGTCCCTGGCTGTTATTGAAGCTTTAACAAGTTTTTTTTCGGTCAAATACGCGGAAGGTTATCCTGGAAAACGTTACTACTCGGGATGTGAGTTTGTAGATATTGTTGAGGAAACTGCCCGAAACTTGGCTAAGGAAATTTTTGGCCTAGATCATGCTAATGTTCAGCCTCATTCAGGGGCTCAGGCAAATCATGCGGTTTTCGAGGCTATTTTAAATGATGGTGATACCATTTTGGCCCTAAGTCTTGATCAGGGAGGTCATTTGACACACGGTCATAAGGTTAATTTTTCTGGGAAACGCTATAATGTTGTTTTCTATTCTGTTGACAAAGAGACTCAGTTGATCAATTTCGATGAGGTTGAATATCTTGCAGAAAAGCATAAACCCAAACTGATAATTGCTGGCTCATCAGCTTATAGTCGTGTCTTGGAATTTGACAAATTTGGAGAGATTGCGCGAAAAGTGTCTGCATATCTTTTGGCAGACATAGCACATTACGCGGGGTTGATTGCGGGCGGTCATTATCCTTCCCCTGATTCGGCCGATTTTGTTACCACTACGACACATAAGACTTTGAGAGGTCCCCGGGGCGGCTTAATTCTTTGTAAAGGGGAATTCAAGGAAAAAATTGATCGTGCGGTATTTCCTTTCCTTCAGGGTGGTCCCCATATGCATACCATATTTGCAAAGGCAATTTGCTTCAAAATATGCCAAACAGAAGAGTTTAAGCGATACACCAAAACCGTAATAGAGAATGCGAGAAAACTTTGTAGCGGTTTAATAAGGCAGGGCTTCAAGGTCGTAACGGGCGGAACTGACTGCCACATGTTTCTTTTGGATCTGACGGACTTAAACATAACCGGAAAAGAAGCCCAAGACATTTTGGAACGTGTTGGGGTATTCGTCAACAAAAACACTATACCCTACGATCCACGTCCTCCCGCAATTTGTTCAGGGATACGGCTCGGCACACCATTTATCACAAGTCTTGGAGTAGAACCAGAACAAATGGATATTGTGGCGGAGATATTAGGAGATGCCATTCTAAGGAGAAAAAACGAAGAAATTATTTCAACCAAGGTTAGAGACTTTTCCAAAGAGGTCTATAAAATGTGTGGTATTTTCGACCTTTACAATAGATGAGCTAAGATACGTAGTCCTCGCTTCCTATAATTAATCGTTGCGCCATATCGGGAAAACCTGTTATCCTGTAAGGAGAGGGGTGATAAACTCTTCATATACAGAGCTGATTTCGCTGTCGTTAGCGTTAGAAAAGGCTGGTCTTGTTTGGCATCCTCAGATCGGGGACGAGGTATCCGAGCGTTCCCAGTTTCGCATTATGATTCTTACTGACAATAACAGTTTGACGCCAAGTCAACTCAGAAAACTCTTTGTTTGGCTTCCTCGGATGGAACAGATCATAGAGCAGATTGAAGCCAGAAATGGAATTATAACCTTCTTTGGCTGGAATAGTTCTCCCGCCTCATTCGGTTATTTGGCAAGGATGGAGATTTCGGGTGAAATGATCGAAACAAGCCATGTTGACCCCCGACTTGCTATTGGGGCGTTGCTTTTTAAATTTCTTCAGATGCTTAATCCAAAGCCTGTGCTTCATTAAAGGGCTGTAACTTTTAAATCGCAAAAAAATATTGTAATATCAGGATTTGCTAAAATGCAGTTAGTAAGATTTTATGAAATTAATATTTTTCTAGATCCTTCCTTGAATGAATCAAGCTATAGGGCGAAAATTGACAGTTATATAAAAGGTTTAAGTAAATATGGTCCGATAAAAATTGTCGATATAAAGACTCGGTTTGAACCGGCCTATCCTATTAAGAAAAAACAGTTAGTGACTTGGTGTTCCCTACTGTTTTCAACTGTCTACGGTCAAGCTGTCGAAGAAATAAAAAAGCAGTTTTTGATTGATGAAAACGTGTTAAGATTTCTCATCGTAAAACTGTCAAAGAAAGAAGTTTTAAAATTAAACGAAAAATCTGAATTTGAGGAAAAAGCTATTTCATACTGGAAAGAAACGGTAAATTAGTACGGTAAATTAATTTCGTGAGCAAACCCCTGTGGCAAAGTATTGAATAAAACGAACCACAGCTCATAGTGCAAAATAACTCCGTCACCACAATAACACATAAATCAGGCGTTTCGCTCAAAGAATAATGACTCCTAATGTCGAGATAGAGTTGACAAGATCCGGAAAGCTGAATTAATCTCATCGGCAAATAATTTCAAGCATTCTTAGTAACCAGTTTTTGGTTTTGAGAAAGTTAAGCAGCATCCATTTTTATATGTGATCTCGATTTACCGTATTTGACTTTTAATTAGCCTCAATAATTGCATAAAAATGGTTAAGGGTTACCAACAACAGCTAACAATTAGAACTATACGATGATTATTATTTTTCTCGGTATTTTTTGCCGAGCTCTATAGAAAAATTACTCAACATCGCGAATTAAAACGGTGTTATAATATGTAAATAAGACGTGCGGGGTGTTTTAGATTTAGCTTTAGCTTTTCTAATATTGTTGCTTGGAACAGTTTTATTTTTTGTAGCTTTTTTTGGTGTCAATAGGCAACAATCTGAGTTCGTACAGCTTGTAAATAATCTAAGAGAGCAGTCTACGGGCTATTCATCTTTGACAAATACTTCATATGATCATCACCTAACGAGGACCTGTCAGAGAGGAATAAATGATCCCGGAGGTTATGTTCAAAGCATGCATGCTTCTTTAAGCACGATTTTCGGCAATCGCCAAGACTTAGTTGTAGGGCTACTGCTTTATAGCGCTAACCAATCGGGACAAAGCGGAAATTTCCTGATTGAAATCCAACCTCAAGGAGAACATCAAGAGTTCCTTACGACTTTAAGTAACTATGCGCAAGCTAACAGTTGTCATTGTGTTGTAGGATTTAGTATCGGAGGAATAAAGAATTTTGAGTGTTGCAACAGCGCCCACTTTGAGGAAAACCAAACAACATCTTGTGGTTCCGGCCAAGGTTGTTCAATTGACGAATGCTGTGTTGATGAACGATGTGTGCCAAGCTGTGAGAGTAACTCTGCTTGTACAGGCTCGAGGCAAGCTTGTATTGAAACTAATGGTTGTTCGTATTGTCAAACTTGCCCAGTCTCACATAAGCCTGGTGCCCCTAATGGCTGTGTCTCGTGTGCTGCTGGTGAAGAATGCGGCTGTCAAACAGTGGGACAAGGGCGAGTAGCAGACGGAAGTGGTGGTTGCGAAGCGTGCGGCTCTGATTATACCTGGTCAGCTCAAGCTGGACAGTGTGTGCCATGTCCAGAGGAGGAGGATTGTTCCCAGAGTTACTGTTATATAAGAAATCAATGTCGAGGTAGATATCCAATCATCTTCTAATTTAAGACATACCAAAAAGGTTAAATTATAGTGGATCTTCAAGACACACCAAAAAATCATATTAAAACAAGGCGTAATTAAGCCGGCTTAAGTGTGAAGCCTGGGTTTATCTCACGTTATATAGAAATGTTATCTGGTGAAATAGTAGCCAAGTTATTCATAATAAATAACCTAAAAAATAGATTTCTCCAGTACAAGCGAATGTTCGCTAGATGTTACAATGTACATGATGCTGATTGTTATGCGAAAATTCAACCCTAGTGCGGAAAAAATTCTCTCCTGATTAAAGGTCCTTGTGTTAGAAAGGCTCCTACAGCTTCTTCCGCTTAAGTATCTGGCTGTTTTTTTTTCAACTTGTCGTTAACTTGTCTATGACACCAGACAAAAATAATACCTCTTTCTCTATAATTTCTGTAACACCCTCGTGTAATTAATGTGGCGGTGTGTCTGGATCGTGTAACCCTGTAGGTGTTCTTTATAGACATCATCTTCTTCAAACTCTCCAAACCATGTATTATCAAACACCTGTACAAGTTTGACCTTGTAAGATTACTCCACTTGTCCTTAAACATCACATATATGTCATCCAGAGTATGGAGTTTCTTTGTTTTTGATGCTGCTAAAATTGTACCTATTTAATCTTTTTTAAACTAACAAAAAAAACTTGATTGCTAAAACCAAATAACCAACTCGAAAACCTTTTTTCAATGGAAGCTTTCCGGGAAAAGGCATAAGTTCTTCGGCTCTTTTCGTGAGTTAAATGTTCAACATAAAAACAACTACAAAAATTTGAAAATTACACCTACCAGATTTTATGTTAGTGGCTTGAATTTTTTTTAAAATCTTAATTAACATACTCATGCAGATTGCTTCCAAATTTTTTAACTAGCTCCTATGACGCTATCCCAGCCGTAATTTCTGCCAGCAGCCGCAATCTGGGCTCCGGGCAAAATCCACAAAAGAAAAGGCAAAGATCATCAAAGCCGAGCTCCTCAATTTCTAGTTTATCACAGTACGCTGGAAGCTTAAAATTTAAACAGTCACCAACAAACATGTCGATTACACGATCCTGACATTTTAGTGATGAAAAATCCTGACCGTTTAAAAAACCGAGATTTAAAATCACACATAGCAGTAAAAATTTAGACACGAACCATGATTTCATAGCATCTGATTTATCTTAAAAAATAAATTTTTTGTTTCAGCTTAGTTTAATATAAACTCTCACTAGCGTTAAAAAAATGTTTAAAACACAACTTTAAGTTAAGTGGTCAAGAAAATGTTAAGTTTTTCTGTATTCAACTTCAGGTAGCGACAAGTTTGTATTCCAGAATACCCCGAAAAACCTAGCTCACAATTGATTAAATAAACTTGTCGCAAGGCCAAAAAAGTGCCTTACGTCAAAAATAGGTCAAAAATTTCATAAATTACTGACTAGTAGTTTTTAAAAATATCCAATTAATTTTTTCTTCGAGGTTTCCGAACCCTTTGCACATAAAAATTTAAAAAATTTTATGATTAAAAGGCGTCATGTAATTCACGGCTATATTAATAAAATCCCAAAACCAATATACTCGTTATTCTATTTTGCGAAAGATTGATTGGTCTTAACTCAAAACTGCGAACGCTAGATCAGTAAAAGCTTTAAAAACATTTTCAGAGCTAAATTCTAATCCCCCCTTCTCTCAATCCTTCGCATACCGCTTTAACTCTGCCATGATACTTGTACCCAGACCTGTCAAAGACAGCCTGGGTAATCCCATGCTTAAGCAAAATATTCGCAAATTCCTTCCCAGCGAGGTAACTAAGCTCAGTCTTTGTCATTCTATTTTCGGGGGTTAATTTTTTCGAACTCAGGCCTATGATTGGTTTGTGTTCAATATCGTTAACTGCCTGTATGTATACATGCTTAAGACTTCTGAATACACAAATCCTTGGCTTGTTTGAAGTACCAAATAGCTTTTTTCTCAGCCTAAACTTCCTTCTTAATCGTTTCTCAATCGCTGTCTTCATACCCTAATCAATTATTTTTTGACACTTTTACCAGCCTTTCGCCTTATGGTTTGCCCAACATACTTAATTCCTTTACCTAAATAGACATCAGCTTTCCTTACCGCTAAAACTTTTCCCGCAAAATTTCCGACAGCTTCCTTGTCGTAGCCGCTAATCCTCAAAATGTTTTTGTCTACAACACATGTTATACCTTCCGGGACTCTAACTAATACGTCGTGCGAGTAACCACAACTAATTGAGAGGATTGAGCCTGAAAGCTTGAAAGCATAACCTATGCCGTTGATTTCGAGTTGTTTCTCCCAACCTCTCGAGACCCCGATAACCATGTTGTTTAAGTGAGAACGGACGGTTCCCCACATTGCTCTTTCGAACTTCGAAGTCAATTCCCTGTTTGGTTTTACAAGTAAAAACCTATCTTCGATTGTCACATCGATGAAACTTGGCAACGATCTCTTTAACTCTCCCTTTGGACCCTTAACAAGGACAATTTTTGTATCAAGATTATCGCCTGAAGCCCTGCTTTGATTCAAATCTCTGGTAGGCTCGTCACCTTTATCCACTCGTTGAACATGAATCTCGACTCCCTTTGGTAACTCTATAGGTAATTTCCCTAGTCTAGACATATCAGTTAATAAACCAAGGCTAAAACTTCACCCCCGACACGCAGCCGTTTTGCTTTACGATCGCTCATGATACCTTGATTAGTCGACAGAACCGCTATACCAAGTCCTCTTTTGACAGGAGGTAATTCCTCGTATCCAGAGTATATACGCCTGCTGGGTTTTGAAACCGCTTTAATTTCATTGATTAGTGACCTTTGATTCCTAAAATATCTTAGAGTTACCTCGAACCCATTCTTTAAAGATGTTCCCGCCAAACCTGTTTCGATTTCGTTAAAAGCCTCAATAAAGCCTTCATCAAGAAGAACACTTAAGACACCTTTAATAAGTTTGCTTTTCGGGACTACAACCTTTTTCTGGCCCCTAATAACAGCATTCCTCATTCTATTCAGTGCGTCAATCAGTGAACTATGGTAAGACATTTCCTAAAGCGGTTACTGCGCATAAAAGTATAACCACTTTGTTGTTGGTTATCAATACTGACAGAAAAAATTTTTCTCTTGAAAAACAGCAGCGGTTATTTTGTAAGATACAATTTATCATGAGGTTAATTCTTATAGGTTTATGTGGAGTGGTGTTGTCTGAAATCATTTGTAGAGACACAAGAGGACAAGTGAGATGGTTTAGCGGGCAAAAGTGCCCCAGCTATATGAAGCCAGTCAATATGTCAAATTTGGCAAATTTTAAGCTGAATTTCCCCTTGCCATATGTTTCTTTAACTGGTTCCACCAGTGAGAACTTTTCAGCGTCGGGAGTTGAGTATTTTTCAGTGTTTGGGAATTCCGAACTTGGGAGCACACCTAAAGGCAGTGTAAGAAACGTGTTTAAGTGTAAAGATTTTAAAGTTTATATCGAAACGACATATCCGTCCGGTTGTAATTCAAACTCGGTTAGACGTTTTCGCCTTTGGGATCCCAGTCAAAACGCCCCAATTGGTCTTGGAAAAATTGACTTAACCCCGGGAGCGGGAAAGTTCTTTAGCACGGCAACGGCTAAGCCACCTAACTATTTGGTAATTCAGACTGAAGGTATAACGGGTAACTGTCCTAACAAAGCAAGGTGGATTTTATTTTGCAGGTAAGTTATTCTCACTTGTAAAAAAAGTGGCACGGTTGGGATCTGGAGTAGACAAAAAGTCATGGTGTGCGTTTGAAAGGCTGCCAGCAATAAAACTTTGTCACATACAGGTTTTGTCTAAATACTTTGAAAACTTCGTTTCAAAACCATTTATAAAAAAAAGTTTAAAACTGTTGTAACAGCGAATGACCGTATATGTAGCAGTTCCTAAAAGAAATAAAATTTTTCCTAAAGCTTGACTATCTTTTAAATAGTTTTGGTCTATATCTAGACGATTTTTACGGCTAGATAAAAATTGTACATCGGGGGCGAGTTTTTAAAATAATGTACTGAAGTATTTAAACTTGTCTGTTATTTAATGGCGCCTTATCTCTAAAGATATCATTACAGTCATTAGTGAATAATCGGTCACAAAGTATTGTATCCAACTGATAAACTTCTCCATACGGCTGTTTAAAAATTAATCCCAGTAAAAAATTCAATAAAAAGTGAAGCAAAAATACAAATGTTATGATTCTTAAAGTGCTATGAATGTAATTAGCCCGCAATTAGTTATTATATTGCTAAGTTTAGTTTATATTGAGTTAAAAAGTCAAATTATTATAGATGATCTAAGTATCTCGTTTATAAAACATAACCTACCCTTAACCACTTTTAGTGAGCAAGAGACAAATGACACACAATACAGATACGCAGACGGTAGCTTTTCAGGTCACCCGTCGATAGCCGAGAATAACACAACTGCGGGTATGTTAAATTTCGGGAGTGTGCTAGAAATTTCCAGCTATTCAACAATTAACCACGGGCCACAGTCACGGGGATACTATTCAAAATTTCGTGAAACGTTGTCTCTCGGTCTGCAAAGACGTGCATCAAGGAACAATTTAGCGACCTTAGTTAATGCCGTCAAGAATTATCGGAGAAACAACATAACCTACGAAATTTTCGCAGGAGGAGTAAAGTGTACAGGGGGCCTTTGTGAAAATACGCAACCAAACGGCGAACCCTCTCGATTTGTTTCGGCTCTTTGGCTTGGACCGTCAGCCCCACAATTTGCGGGGGATCCAAACTCTCCTAATCAGTGGATCCGTGACCTCTACGGGTTGTTTTCTCAGTACACCTCGGTCGCAACTTTACTCGTACCACAAAACGGACAACAGGATCAGCTTTTTCTCCTAACCGGGCACGTTTTTCGGCAAAATGATCGTACCTTTCACACAAAGCTGATGGTCCGAAACCACTCGAGGCTTCAAACGATTGTACCTTGCAATTTAAAACACGCAATCCCCGAAAACGCGCCTAGCGAGGTACCACGTGACTCCACGCCTCTCGACATTGAAGCAGTAAATTTAGGCAATGGAGCAGTGAGAGCGCTGGTTGTCGGACAATCATTTTATTGGGTTCATGATGCGCATGGATCGAGAGGTAGACTTGAAATTAGACCAGTAGCTTGGAACATATCAAGTTGTATTCTCGAACAAGACAGAACTGTAACTCATGCAGTAGACCCTGAAGTACTCCCCACGACACCTCCTGGAATGGCAAATGTAGATTCAGCATTTGGTTATGCCAGGAGATTAATAATTAAGCCAGACGGCACACCGTTTGTCGTAGGCTACATATTTGTTAGGTCTCAGGGACGAGCCTATCACTTTGCTGCTCTCTGGACTCATCAAAACGGTCGATGGAACTTGCGAGTTCTGCCCCATGTCAGACATCCTAATGGTGCTTTCTCAAAATTTGCAATAGCAACCGGTATTGCGGAGTTTCGCGACAAATTGATTATAACAGGATTTTCCTCTCCGATTAGTACCTTGGACGGAAGACAGGGAACCTTGTGGGTAGTCGATAATACTAATATCAAAGGCATGCTGTTTAATCCTAATATTCGAGGCTCGGAAAGAGCTAATGTAACTTGGGCATCTGCTGTGAATAGTAATTTTTGGGTTGTGGGTAGAGAAAAAATACCCAATTCTAACAACGAACGGCATGTGCTGCTTGTGCCAACTATTCGGGCATTACAACCTGTCATTGCAAATGGTGGAGGAGGCTGGGCATCTCTAAAGTTTTACAAGATCCGGGGAAAACAGCGTAAGAGGTACCAAAGATTTGCGACGCATGTTGTGCCCCCGTTTTCGAACACAACCGCGTCACCGCAGAATCCGGAACACCCAATCCAATTCAACAGCCAAAATTACACTGACCTTCGAAGGATGTTTTTAAGTATGATTGAGCAAGTTGGTCTTTTCATTCCAGATGAAATAAAAAATTTATACCTTGAAAGTCAGACAAACTCCAATACCGGCATAGGAGAAAATCCAAGTTAAGCTATATGTGGTTCGGCGTGTTGGAAAAAAGTTTTCAGCGGATTGTATTCTAACGTTGCGCTACAAGCCTACTACAAGGAACAACATTTTTGCAGAGTGCCAACACGCCGGACGAGATTTTGATGCTCCTACGAAATAAATTAATGAAAACAAGCCTTTTCGAACCCAACATCGTCCGATGATTGAAAAAAGCGAGCTCGTCGGAAATTGAATTTTAATAAAAAATTTGAAGTCTGGTGCCAGAGTATTTTAGCTTTTTGTTATGTTTTGCGGAAAAGTTCCGTTTTCCGATAGGCTAATAACAACTCACTTTGTGTTTCGCCGACTAAAACAATCCTTAGTCAAATTCTAACGCCTTACTTTCTCTGATTTAGAGATAATCAAAATCAGCGTTTTAGTTTTTCTTTTGCGTCAACTTTTTTAATCCTTTGAAACCCGTAACCAGGCTCTAATACTTTCGATCGACGCAGCCAAACCTCTACGATTGATTGCTTCCAAGCTCGATTAAAATAAAGTTCTTCCCTAATGCTTGTGTTTAAAATCATCCGGGGACAATTTTTCAAGAATTTCTTTCCATTTATCCTTGTCCAAGTGTTGCAGAGTCTGAAATTTAGTTTCAGCGGCTTGATCTTCTTCATGTGATTCCTTTTTTTCCTCCGAACTTTCGTGACCCCCTTCACTTTCACTCACAATCGGCTCGAGACGTACAGATGACTGCTTTGCAACCTCCTCGTTGACAAATATAGGACAATTAACTCTTACGGCTAATGCGATTGCATCGCTCGGTCTGCAATCAATCACAAAAGTCGTATCGTCTTTTCCTTTCAAACGCGTCTCCGCGTAAAATGTGCCATCCTCTATCTTTGTTATGCAAACATTGTCAACAGTGCCACCCAATAACGTAAGAACCGTTTTCAAAAAATCATGAGTTAGAGGACGATAACTAGGAATTTCTTTCAAAGCGGTGGCGATGCTCGTGGCTTCCGCCATACCGATCCAAATAGGAATATTTATCTGCCCCGATTCATCACGTAAAAGCACAACAGGAGCCTGAGTCAAGGTATCCAGAACTAATCCATGAAACCATAACTGTATCTCTCTCGCGGACTTTTTCGTCATAGTTGTTTAAAATTATAATATCAATTAGTGAATAATTCATTAAATTATGGATGGTTAATTAAATGACTTGAAAACTCTCAGTTTTCAAGCGATTGATTGTCGCTCCCGCATCGTAGAATATGGCGTCAAGCAGTTATACTTAAACGCCTTCGAATTCTCGTGTATCTCATAATTGAAGCGCTCGTAAGATGTTTAAAAGAAAGCTTCGTGTTACTATCCCTGAAGCTTGGTTATCATTACGGCTTAATTTTGGATAACCTTTACTACGTGAGCTTGCTTTCCTTTCGGGTCCCTAAAGGGGCTAAAATAGGCTGTTAAAAAAATTTAATTTATTTGATAATCTAGTTTTTAGATCACCAAAAAAAAATTTCATGTTTTTGTTTTTCTGCTAGAGTATTGTCGTTCTTTAGGGAAATTTTGAAAAAAAGTTGACTTTTTCAGCACACCAATTATCACTGTTCCAATTATTACT
>JANWWW010000033.1 GCA_025055295.1 Deltaproteobacteria bacterium
TAAACATCGTGACATAATCACCTGTTCCGCATAACCGGTATACATACCCTTTGATAACGTGCCGACATAAAGTCCAAGCTCCTCTTTTAGTTGAATGACATCCTCTACGGTTAATCTTGTATCACCAGACAATTTCTGAGTTAATTCACTCCATATCTGTCTTGCAGATCTTGTTTTAGTTGAAAAAACTTTATCTATATCATCAATATTTTCACTGTGGATTTTGTCAACGGGTAATATACAGGGTAGGCTTACTTGATGTGTGGTAGGGGTATACATTGCTTTGCCTTGTCTAATCATAACATATTTGACTTACTTACAAAACAGGTATAATTAAAATTTTCTTTTGTTATTGATTTATAATTATCCTGTTTTTTGAATGTAGAATGAACCCTGTATGAGGACGTTCCTTTATATGCTGTCACTTTCTAAGGGGCTACGGAGGTGTGTAAAGTTGGGCCGTCGTCTGATCAAAAAAACACCTTTCTGATTAAAAATCTAAGAATACATCATGAGTAGATAAAAAAAGAATTGACGGGCTTGTCGAAAAAATGGTTATGAGATGAGGATAACTAACGAAATTTCAAGAAAGGGTCGGAGTATTACGGTTGTTTTGAGATAATTTCAGTTAGTATGGCAATCAGGGAATATGATCCTCAAAGAGGATTTGAATGTTTTGACATGTTAAGACAACCAAAGAGGAGCTGTCTGTCTAATTGTGTAAAATGCAACATCTTCATTCACATTTGTCAAACAAAACTTGAAGTTGTTTGTTAATAATATACCAGTTAGGTATACTGTGTTTGAGCATAGCTTGTAAAGGCACAAGTGAACACCGTAAGAGACTTGGAGTAAGGCCATGACATCGACCTTGTAACTTATAGCACTTACCTTAGTTTATTGTTCACTCTTTCTATCACATTTGTAGTTGTAATAAGGCTTCTAAGTTCAAAAGGACACTTTAAAAAGGATGTAATATACTGAAAGTCCTTTTTCCAAATTCTCATAACATCCGAATACTTCTCGTTTCACTTAACCTTTAACTACTTAAGCTCCAGCTCAACCTAGTAACACTAATTTATATTTCCCTTCTTTGCCTTAGAAAACTTCAATTTCTGGATCTAGAGTTTTTGCAACTCTCACCTGTGTAGTATTACCGTAGTTCCTTCGTCTAGAGCTCCTCTCGTATTTTTTGTCCCAATGACGCTCTCAAGCTCTGCTAACAGAGCTTTAGAAATGGTTCTTTGTAAGAACTGCTTCATAGTTTCTATACAATCCTTTTTTGTCATTTCTTAAACCCTATAAAATCTATTTCATGTTACAACTAAAATTTAAGGGCTTGTTGAGAAACTGAACTCTACTCCAAGATTTGAAAAATAACCCAATCGTAACGCGTTGAATTTTTTGATAGCTTGTTTTAAAACCGAATTTTTCTACAAGCCCTTTAACTAACGAATTTGACGTACCCAGATTTTATTGTGCAAAGTTTTTATACTGTTTGAATTTAAAATGAGTTGAACTAAATTTATTGAGATAAGGAAGTTTTAGGGTGCATCCGGTGTTTAAACTAAGGGACAGCTTTCGCAAAAAAACGAGTTTTTATCGATAAGTGGCTTCGAAGTTTGTGTTGAGGTTATTACACATCACGAAAGTTAAGTCAAAACACCTTATTGATTCCTTTATCGGGCATGCCTGAGCGAAGCCATAGTTAACCGTAAACTTTTAACCTCTCAAGTACTGTTGAGCCGATTTTTGATACATTGGTAATCACTTGTATGCCCAAAGCCTCAAGCTTTTTTGTTTTTGACGAGACCGTTTCTTCTTCACTTTGAATTATTGCTCCGGCATGACCCATTCTTTTTCCTCTTGGAGCTGAAGCTCCAGCCAAAAAAGCAAAAACCGGTTTATTGAAACCTGTGTCTTTGACCCAGTGAGCCGCTTTTATTTCATCGTCACCTCCTATTTCGCCAATTAAGAGAATTGCTTCTGTGTTGGGGTCCGACCTGAAAAGCGTTAGTATATCAACGAAAGAGCTTCCTACTACAGGGTCTCCACCTATACCTACACAAGTACTCTGACCAACGCCCAAATTAGAGAGCTGATATACAGCCTCATAAGTTAGAGTGCCACTCCTAGATATTACCCCTATTCCGCCAGGCTTATGAATGTGACCGGGCATTATCCCAACCTTCGCTTCTCCGGGGGTAATGACGCCAGGACAATTTGGACCAATTATCCTTGCATTTCTACGTAGTGCGTATTGTTTAATTTTTACCATGTCTAAAACCGGTATACCTTCCGTTATAACAACTATTAATTCAATTTCCGCGTCAATAGCCTCTAAAATCGCGTCTGGTGCTCTTGAAGCTGGTACAAATATCAAACTTACATTCGCTCCGGTTTGCTCTTTTGCTTCAAGCACGGTGTTAAAAATTGGCCACCCCTCATGAATTGTCCCTCCTTTTCCCGGCGTGACCCCAGCTACAATCTTGGTTCCATAATCACTACAGGCTTTCGCGTGAAATGTCCCAGCTTTGCCGGTTAAGCCCTGAACTATGACTTTAGAATTTTTATCTACCAGTATACCCATATGACTACCTAACTAAATCAACTGCCATACCAGCCCCTTCTTCAAGAGTTTCAGCAATCTTAAACTCGAATTCAGAAGATTTTAAAACCTCATGACCAATCTCATAATTTGTGCCGAGCAGCCTAATAACTGTTGGTTTTCTAAAGGCTGACTGTTTATATGCTTTAATGACACTCGAAGCCACTAAATCACACCTAACAATCCCGCCGAATATGTTGATGAATATCACCCTAGCTCTTGGATCCTCAAGCAAAAGGTTTATAGCTGCATCGAGACCTTCATCAGAGACACCCCCTCCAACATCCAAAAAATTTGCTGGCTTGCCTCCAGCCAATTGAATCGCATCCATTGTGGCCATTGCAAGCCCTGCCCCGTTTACCATACAACCTATGTTGCCATCTAAAGCTACATAGGATAAACCTTTTCTTTTAGCCTTTAATTCTATTGGATCATAGTTGTTGTAGTCCTCAAGCAAAGCAAGATCTGGATGGCGAAAAAGCGCATTATCGTCAATATTCATTTTGCAGTCCAAAGCAACAACTATATCCCCCTCCAAAATTGCCAGAGGATTCATTTCCAAAAGTGTCAAATTTTTTGAGAAAAATAAATTTAAACCTTTTTGAAAGATGTCAATCAGCTGATTCTTGATATTCTGAGTTAGGGTAACCCCATTGAGAAGTGAAAAAAGTTTAGCGCTCGTGAAACCAACACTCGGATCAATATTGGCTTTTCTGACACTTGATGGCTCTTTTTTGGCTAATTCCTCGATTTCAACTCCTCCCACGGAAGAAAAAATCACGATAACCGATTCGCTTTTTCGATCAAAAACAAAAGACAAATAAAGTTCCTGTTTGATTTTTGCAATAGGTTCGCACAATAGCTTAAAGACTTTCACACCTTTATCACCTGTTTGATGCGTAGTCAAAGTAGAACCCAAAAGTGATGAACTGATTTCTAACACTTCCTCTTCCGTGTTGGCAATGCGAATACCTCCGGCTTTCCCTCGACCTCCGGTCAGCACTTGGGCCTTGATAACGATCGGACCAAAGTAGTCAAAAGCTTTCAAGCACTCGAGGCTGGTGTGTGCAACAAAAAACTTTAGTGTTGGAATGTTGAACAAATTTAACAATCCTTTAGCTTGATATTCGTGAATGTACATTCACTTAAAGTGTAACAAAATATTGCCGGACAAAACCAGCGATAATAACCCTTTTTCAAATTTTCTCAACTAAGATCTTCTTGTTCGAGTATCCCTCAATTGCAACGAGACCTCCACCTTCTTTGCCAAAACCACTCAATTTTCGCCCTCCAAAAGGAAATTCTGGGTAAGAGACAAAGCCTGTGTTTACACCTATCATTTCAAAATCAAGCTGTTTTGCGTAATCCATTGCCTCTTTCCCCCCAAAAATGTATGCGCTTAGGCCGTAGTTCGTGTCGTTTGCCATCGATAGTAATTCATCGTCAGATTGTCCACGCCAAATTGCCACAACCGGACCAAATATTTCTTCGTGAAAAGCTCTCGCAGTTAAAGGCAAGTCCCACAGTACCGTCGGCTTCAGGTTTCTGGTGAAAGTTGGTTGTTCCGGGTAACACTTGGCGCCTTTCGAGACTGCATCTTCAACGATCGATCTTATCTTTTCTACCGCAAAGTCGTTTATCAAAGGTCCTATGTCTGTTTCCGGGGAGAAGCCATCCCCTTGTTTTAAATTCCGGGCCAATTGTACATATTGATCAACCAAAAATTGGTAATGTCGCTCGTGAACCAAAACTCGATTTACGGCCGTACAGGCTTGGCCACAATTCCTGAACTTTGAATAACGAAGCCACTGGCAGAAAGTTTCTGGGTTGGCGTTCTCGAGGACTAAGAAAGGAGCGTTACCCCCTAGCTCTAACGTCAATCTTTTGAGAGTCTTTGCGGATTTTTGGAATAATAATTTCCCCACTTCAGTTGATCCCGTAAAAGAGATTTTCCGGATGTCAAATCTTTCACATACGACATCTCCAAATTCAGTTTCATTGCTAATTGCCACAAAAAAAAGATCAGTATCCACCCCAGCTTCTCTTAGTAGCTTGCAGAAAAAAATCGCAGACAATGGTGTTTCGGGAGCTGGTTTTAGAATTACTCCACAACCGGCAATCAGAGCCGGGATGACTTTTCTGGCTAACATCAGAAAAGGAAAGTTCCACGGAACAATTAAGGCTGCTTTACCAACCGGTTCATTAACGACCCTGCAAACCGCTTCTTCTAATGTCATCGTTGATGGACTAAGACTTTCTAAACTGCTCAGATATGATTTGAGATATCTTTGAGATAGCTCAATTTCCTTCAAGCTCTCATTTATCGGTTTGCCAGACTCAAGGGTTATAATTCCAGCTATGTCGTCTTTGTGGATATCTAGGAGGTTGGCAAAGATCTCGAGTTTTTTCAATAACGGTGTAGATCCGAATTCCCCACACCGCAGTTTGTCAATAGCTTCGGATAACCCGTCAGGTGAAATTAATCTTAAATTCGCTACAGTTTCCAAAGTATAAGGATCTGTGACTTCAAGCCACGCGTTGCAAGTTGACACACTGCACGCTTCTTCTGACCAAAAATTTTGTAGTTCTTTGGCTAGTGTTATCGCTTTCTCTCTTGACATTTACCAGCTATACTACAAAAACTGCTGAGACAGATGGAAATCTTTTTTGTAACGTCGAACGACATGAAATTGAATGAAGCTCGCTACGTGATTCCCACCATCAGAAAACTAGAGATCAAGCTCAACGAGATACAATCACTGGATCAGCATGATATTGTCGCGAATAAGATACAGCAGGCAAAATCGGAGTTTGGAAACAGATGCATATTAGTGGATGATACTGCGCTTTATCTGGAAGCTTTTAACTACCAGCTACCCGGGCCGTTTGTCTCTTGGTTTTTAAAAACTATAGGCACAGCGGGAATTTTTCAAATAGCCGAAAAATTTCAACAGTTTGGGTGCATAGCGAAAACCGTGCTTGGTTTTTGGAGCCCGGAAGCAGGATTGCATTTTTTTGAGGGCGAATCAAAGGGAAAATTAGTTTTCCCCAAGGTTAACAGCAGTACCAGCTGGGATCCTGTCTTTTGTCCTGAGGGAACTTCAAAGACGTTTTTTGAAATGTCTATCGATGAAAAAAGACAGTTCAGCATGAGAGAAAAAGCTTTAGTAGACCTTGCTAAATTTCTAAGATGTTAGGTCAGGTATTATCAACTTTAAACGATGAACAATTAAACGCGGTTCTTGCGCCGGATGGTCCAGTACTGGTTGTGGCTGGAGCGGGCTCGGGTAAAACACGCGTTTTAATTGCTCGACTTCTTTACCTCATTCAGGAAAAAAAAGTTGCCCCTCACAGAGTTGTCGGCATAACCTTCTCAACCCAGGCGGCCAACGAAATGAAAGAGAGGGTTGTAAAGCTTATCGGCGATACACAAATCTTTCTTGGCACATTTCATAGTTTTTCGTTACGAATTTTACGTAATTATGCGGAGAGACTAGGCTACAAGTCGAATTTTTCTGTCTTGGACGAAGAAGACTCGTCGCACATTTTAAAGTCGGTGTGTAAATCTCTTGGGTCAAATTACCTTAAAATGTGCTCTGAGATTGGTAGGGACATCGATTATATGAAAAACATGGGTTTTACCTATCAGCAATGCCAAAGTGACCTTGTTAGAACTGTATGGGAAAAGTACCAAGGTGAGTTATTAGCCAGCAACTCAATGGATTTTGGCGACTTGCTGGTTAACTGCAAGGAATTATTGGTGAAGTTTCAGGAGGTCAGACATTCAGTTTCAAAGCGTATCGACCACATCCTCGTTGATGAGGTACAAGACACAAATTTGGTTCAGTACGAACTCATAAAACTTTTGTCAAGGCCGCCACACAACATATTTTTAGTTGGTGATGAAGATCAGAGCATATACTCCTTCAGAGGCGCCCGCTATCAAAATATTCAAGATTTTTGCAAAGATTTCAATGTAAAAAACATTTACCGTCTGGAAAGAAACTACAGGAGCAGTCAGGAAATATTGGCTGTCGCAAACGCCCTTATCAGCCATAACACGCAAAGGCATGAAAAAACTTTGTATTCAACTGTGTCAAACGGTATAAAGCCGACACTTAAAACATTCTTCGACGAAGAGGATGAGGCAAATTTTATAGCTGATTGTGTCATGAACCTCTACTCTCAGGGAAAAACTTGTGCTGTTTTTTACAGGACCAATTCTTTATCCCGGGCTTTAGAGGAAGCGTTTATAAAAAAAAATGTGCCGTACAGAATTGTCGGTGGGATTCGGTTCTTCGAGCGACGAGAGATAAAGGATTTGATCGCGTGGCTTAGATTTTTCCGAAATCCGCAAGATGTTGTTGCATTCTCGCGCATCCTTACGAACTTTAATTTTGGAATAGGCAAGGCCACTCTTGAAAAAATAATGTCGCGCGCAACAGAGCAAAACTTTCTTGAAAGCCTAAAAAATGTAAAACCGGATGTATTTGATTTTATCAGTGACGTTTTCTCGAAGTGCGCTTCCAAGCCATATACGCTCTTAAGGCTTGTTATCGAAAAATCAGGGTACATGGATTTGGTTGTCTCAAAGCTTGGAAAAGACCGACTTGATAATGTTATTGAGTTTATGGGTTTTGCCAAGCGCTACGAAGATGAAGGCAAAGACGTTAACAGCCTTCTTGACCAAGTTAGTTTGTTATCAGAAATTAGGCAAGAAAATGTGCAGGGGCAGGTCCCGGTTTTAATGACCCTTCACATGTCAAAAGGTCTTGAATTTGATTGTGTTTTTATTTGCGGCTTCGAGGAGGGGCTTATACCACATGCTTTTTCGAGAACTGAAGAAGAAGTAGAGGAAGAAAGACGTTTGATGTATGTCGGAATTACACGCGCAAGGCAAGTTCTTTACATAACCTGCGCTTATTCACGAAGTTCATACTTTGGTTACTCAAGAGAAATTTCAAGATTTTGCGGTGAAATTCCTTACAGTCTTTTGAATACAGACCAGTCGTTTGATTATCATCAAAAAGCCAGCTCTACTCTCGGCGTTCAAGAGGGTTCTGTAGTCGAACATTATCAGAGAGGCGTTGGTAAAGTTATAAAAGTGCTCTCTGAAAATCGGTGTTTGGTTGAATTTGGGGGAAGTGAGCTGGCTTTTGTAAACTCTTGGGAGCTTAAAAATGTTGATTAAGTTTGCGGTTTCCTAATACAATAAGAGGTCTCAGAATGGCTGGTCGTTTGTTTATATCCAACATAGATGCAACTGTAACCGTTGACAATTTGAAGGGCGTTATATCGCAGATAGCCGAACCCTCAAGTGTGGTCATTGCCATCGACCAGAAGACAAAAATTCCGAAAGGCTTCGGATTTGTTGAATTTGAAAACACGGAAGATATGAAAAGGGTTCTGGAGGAGTTGAACGGATACGTATTAAATGGCAAGGCGTTGAAAGTTTCTGTGGATCGGTCGTACCAGGATCGAAACGAAATTGGCACCAAACAGGAGCAACTTCCAACAGTTCAACGAGTTGCTCTGCCGGTAAATCAACAGTCGAGGCGAACGATAGATATCTCCCAGCAAAGACCTGTTAGTTTTAAAAACGTTCAGTTGTTAAATCAGTTCTTAAGTCAAAGAGGAAAAATATTGGGTCGGAAATATACAGGTCTGTCGCGAGCAGAGCAAAATGAGGTCGCCAGAGCAATCAAAAGAGCCCGTCAGTTTGGACTGATCCGACCTCCAGATATGAAGGTAAAGCCAACGATTTAGTCATTCAATTTCACAAACAAGTCTACTTGGATTTTTTCAAACACTTTAAGCCTGCCATTCCTTAGTCGTAAAAAGGACATCATCAATCATAAGTCTTACGCCAAATGTTAACGAGTCGATAAAGCATTACAAAACTCAGGGTCTCCAGCCCGTGCTAAAACTTTAAAGGTTTATTTTGGTGGATTATTTTAGTTTTGTTGGTGAATTTTTCAAACAATGCGGTTTTTCATAAAGCCATCAATTAATAGAGAATTACAAAAGTCGGTTTTCAAGTTTTCCTTGGATTCATATGGCGGTGGTTACTTAAAAAATATCTTTTTCGACTAAATCATAATTTCCATATACTAGTTCAATCGCGGAGCAGACCAAAATTTTTGATATTTATTCAAAGTGATTCTTTAGGATCTAGCATGTTTACTAACATGCGCGACAAAATCATAAGGCACTTTTACCCGCAATATCTTTGTTATTATCCTGACAGTACATAACCGCCATTTTCTGAACGACAAAAAACAGCTGAAACTTTAGTGACCTGTCTTTCTTTTAACTACCTAATCGTGTGTGTAATTTAATTAGCCTCAAAATGAGGATTACGAGTCAGGCAAAATCCACCTACAAACAAAAAGCCATTCTGCGGACGTAGCGGCTGGGCTACTACCGCTAGGTACTTCAGACTTAATTTGAACAGATGCAGGGGGAGTATCGAGGGTAATTAAGACGGAACAGCTTGTATTAGACCCGGATATTTCACAATGGTTAGGGCCCAAGTTATTGGAACCATCATGAAAGTAGAATTTTCTGGTTTGACCGACTCCTGGCGCTGTGCCCAGCTTTATATTCAGGTAAAATTCTTTGCATTCCATTTGATTACCCAAAAGGTCATTTGTACTTGATGGCGCGGTCTTACCATTTGGGTAAAGGTATTCGGAACCAGAGCTTGAAGAAAGGTCTGCGGAGGTTTTACCGCTGAATACAACAAGCGGCAAAGGTCCTGCTATGTCAATACCCAACTTATCGGTTGTTACACTTTCGTCAGCAATACTTTCTTCAACTACAGAGTTATCTGGTGCTTCCCAATTAGTGAAGTCTATTTTACTGGTGTCAATGTTTGCGTTCGGCGATATATCAGCATCTGTTATAGTCCCATCAGCTATTTTTGTCGAATTGACAGAACCAGTCCTTAAATGCGACTGGCGAATGCTGTTATTAATGTGAGTGAAACCAGTTGGACAGCCGTTAATACTAAACCATTTTACGTAGTCCGTACCAATTTTTCTACATAAATTTTGAGAACTAGCTTGACTGATTATCAAGCTCAAACCCGCAAAAATTATAAATTTAAAGTCAAGTCTCCTCATAATTAGACCTCCGGTCAAAGGTTACAGAATTAAATTTTTTAACTCAAGAGAAAAATTTTCGAATTTTGCCCACCTAGTTTCTGATATTTTTTATGTGCTCCTTTAGTAGTGACACATTTGGATCGGGTATCTTTCAAGCTTTAAAAGGCTTCTGTTTAAAGTCTTGCTCATAAATCTAGGCCTTGGTATGGATTAGAAGGTATATCTCTAAGGCTCGAGCAGTTAAAAAACTGACGTCTCGACCTGCGTCCAACGAACAATGAAATCAAATTCTCACGTTTTCATCATAATAATATATGAATGTGTTTTATCAGCACGGGATGCCGAGTGAGATAAATTACTTTTTCCGTGAGCTCAGTAAAGAGGTCTTCAGGATATTAGAAGAGAGTCGCATTCTTCTCACATCGCACTTCAGGGAGCGGTTCGCAGCTGAATTAATATACGCTTTCAATACTTATCATGTATTTGTACAACAATTTTACGCGCATAGGCCACTTTTGAAGATGATAATTGAAAAAATTGGGCTTCCAACCAAGGGGGTTTACGCTTTCATTCCCGCTAGGTCGAAACAATCTCTTCTTGCAGACAGACTCCGGGAAGCAATTCGTGTTGGTCGCTACAATAAGAGGGAAAAATTATTCATGAAGGATCTCTTAAGAGAACTTAATGATGAAAACCCTCAAGTTAGTCTGTCCTCCAGCTTTCGGGTGTCAGACGAATTTCTTGCGCATATGGAGGAGTTAGCTCGGGCGGAGTTGTCGACGTGGCTAGATGATAAGGTACATGGGTTTGTCCCTTCATACCAGGATGCTCTAGGAGTTCAGTGGGTCCCCTACCCTTCATCTAACCTTTTTTTTGCAACCCGTTTTGATCATGTCCCACAGGATAGGTCGGCTGTATTTATAATCGGGATCACGCCGGAAACACATCCGTGGAGCAAGGTTGATGAAGTCTTATCAGGAGAACAACTGTCAACTATTTACAGGTTTTTGATAATGTTTCAATGGGTGTACTGTATTAACATCAAGTCGCAAAACGTGGCAACGATACAAATACCAAATCATTTTTTCTCAAAAACAACTTAAACTAGAAGTTCTTGAGCCATGACCCTTTAAAGTTAGAGAGACGGTTATTTTCGCGGTAAGAGAGTTTGAGCAAGCAGAGATTTGTGTTAATTTTTTGATTTACATTTTCGAATAACAATTTTTGATTTTTTTCGACAAATTCAGAGTGAAATGAAGTAACACGAAATTGAACTTAGAAAGAAAAAAATGGATTTTCTTCTAGAAAATTTTGTATGTGCTTACAGTAGCTGATAGTTCCAGAGAACGAAAAAATCGTCATGATTTTCTAGATTAAGCCTTCATAGGCCGGTTTTTTGAAGCTTTTGACCTTAATAAGAGATTTACGTGGGCGTTACTCAGACAAGAATTGCATGTTTTTTTTCGGTTTCCAGAGTAAAAGAAAGCCTTGTTAAAGATTGATGGATTAGACGTTTGATTGTGTGGGCGAGAAATTAATCCAATTGCTGAACTCATAAAAAACAAATAACGTTGCACTAAATTTCAATCTTGATGAGAGTTGCTTTGAGGGTTAATTTTTTGGCAAATCGGAAAGCTGTTTTGATAACATAAGGCAGAATTTAAAAATCATGGTTCAAATTTTTTATTAATTTTTAGAGCTTTCTACGGTTTTGTTGGAATTATTATCGAGTAGCTTTTAGTTGGTTAAGCGTAACCGGCAATTTTAATTGCTCACAAAGAAAATCTAAGAGTTCTTTTAAACCGCTGCCTGTCAGCGAAGACACAAAAAAAACTGCAGAGTAACCAATTTTTGCGAATTCGCCCTTAACTTGCTCTTTGTCAAAGTCCTGATGCGCTAAATCCATTTTGGATACTACGACGACCCTGGGTTTTTCAAAAAGCTCCGTAGAGTAATTTTTGATTTCCTGTTCGACAACTAAAAAACAGCTAAGGTTAACTCCGCTTTGCCATACATTTTGTGCCTCGATTAAGTGACAGATAATATGAGTCCTCTTTGCATGCTTAAGAAACTTTAATCCTAATCCTTTACCTTTTGAAGCCCCTTCTATGATTCCGGGCAAGTCCGCAACCACAAACGATGAATCTCGCCATTTGACTATTCCCAGTACAGGGTGTAACGTGGTAAATGGGTATTCCGCTATTTTCGGTTTTGCGTTTGAAATTACGGAAATTAATGTTGACTTGCCCGCATTCGGCAGCCCAACAAGACCAACGTGGGCTATAAGTTCAAGAACTAACAATAAAGTTCTTTCTTCGCCTGAACACCCACGAGTTGCCTTTGTGGGAATTCTGTTCGCACTTGACGCAAAACTAGCATTTCCTTTTCCTCCTTTTCCACCTCTTGCTGCTAACAAAATTTGTTCGGGTGAGGTTATTTCTCCTACTAACTTTCTGGTCTCAAAATCAAATACACGAGTTCCGAGTGGAACTTTTAGGTAGACTGCCTTTCCAGATTTCCCAGTTTTAAAATTGGTACCGCCAGCCTTTCCATCCTCTGCCTTATAAACAGACTTAAATCTAAAGTCTAATAATGTCAGTTTGCGAGGATCTCCAACTAAATAAACATCCCCACCTCTACCGCCATCTCCTCCATCTGGCCCACCTTTTGGATTATGCCGCGTCCGTGAAAAGTGGCATATACCATCACCACCCTTCCCCGACTTAACTTTAATCACGGCTTCATCGACAAACTTCACTTCTTAACTAGTTTAAAATCGTAATCATGAAAAACAAAATTTTCCAACTTGTTGAATCAACCCGAAAATTTGTTGCCAACAAGACAATCATAGCAGCGGTTTCGGGTGGAAAGGATAGCGTGTACATGCTTTATGTTCTTTCGAAAGCCTCGCCGAAAAGGTTAGTGGTGGCCCACTTTAACCATAAGTCAAGACCTGAATCGGACGACGACGAAAGCTTCGTAAAGGAATTAGCTAAAAAATTCAACCTTCCTTTCATTGTGGAGACGTTAACCACACCCCCTCCAACAGGGGTTAGTGTAGAGTCTTATTACAGAGAAAAAAGGTATGAATTTTTAAAAAATGTTTTGACCTCGCAAAAAGGGAATCTCATATCAACAGCGCATACGGCTAATGATATTGTCGAGACATTTCTATTTAGATTATTTACAGGCAGGGCTTTGAGAATTCCCAAACAAATCGATGACAATCTATTCAGGCCGTTGTATTTTACGACAACAGATGAAGTATTAAAGGCCTTGAAATACCTAAAACAAGACTTTCGGGTAGATCAAACGAACTTTGACTTGCGTTATGATCGAAACTTTATTCGAAAAATAGTTCAGGATTTAATGCAACGTTTTGGTAAACGTTTAATTATAAATACTTTGCAAAAAGCTATCTTTATAAACAAACGTGCAGGAGGCATGACTAAGGTTGTGGACGCATTCTGGCAGAGTATGGAAGACAGAAAAAAAAATGTTGAGTTAATTAAGACAGTTATTGAAAAGATTAGAGACGAGGAGCTTTCTCTTTTTGTTCTGGCTCGATGGTTATACCTAAATTTAGGATTTGAGGTCGGCCATATCCACTGCGTGAGGTTCCGTAATTTTTTGAACAGTCATGCAAAAGAAATACAGTTTCCCCTTAAAAAGAAATTAGTGAAGGAGGAAAATTTTTTAACCATTTACGAAGTGAGATAGAACTATTTTATCATTAACCCGCTTCGGGTATTATTAGCTTAGTTATGATAGTTCAATTATTACTAAGCTTGTTTGCTATATTTTTTTCAGGTTGTGGCGGAGATGGAGATAGCGCATCTGGGCAGCTAACGGGAGGCTGTTCTTTGTACGCAATCGCAAACGGCGACAAATGTGGAAAAGAAAGAGGTCCAATAGCTTTTTTGGGTATAATCTCTCCAGGTCAGGGTTATTCAGGCACTTGTACTGGAACCTTCATAACGCCGAATAAAATTTTGACCGCAGCTCATTGTTTCCAGGGCGCCGCTTCGGCCCGTGTTCTTTCGGGGGATTACGCGAGTGAGGTTGTACAGGTCATAAAGCACCCTCGTTGGCGCAACAACATCAACAACAAGTATGATGTCGCAGTGGTCGTTGTGCGAGATCCGATAGATGTTCCTCCTTTGCCTTTACTAGTTTCTGTTTTTCCAGGCCCGGGACTTTTAATTCGCGCAATGGGCTATGGTCTCGATGAAACAAGAGATCCTGGATACAACAAAGATCATGAAGACAGACTAAAAGGTGCTTTGATGGTTATTGCAAGCGTTGACCAAAATTTTTTCTACTCAACTTTTGCCTCATCCGACGCCGCTATTTGTTTAGGAGACAGTGGCGGTCCAGCTATAAGTTGGAATGCCAGTGGAGTTGCCGGCATAATCGGAGTAAGCCATGCGATTTACGCTCCCTCAGACTCGATGGGCTTGCCAATTTGTGACAACGAGCAGGTTGTAAGCATTTTTGTTCCTGTAGCGGACAATGAAATAATCAATTTTATCCTTACTCACGCGCCGGAAGCGGGAATTTTGTAGAATTCGTTTTGTCAGTGGCTTTTTTCCTGCTTTGCTCTTGAATCTGCGTAATATTCAAAATGAATTTTTCAAATTCTGTACTTGTCCATGTCTCCTCAATTGCTTGGGTAGTGAACCGGTGAACAAGTTCTTCTATTTGGAGGGCTGTTCGCAGGTGGTCTGGCAAAGTTGAACTTAGAAACATCAGGTCTCGATCCTGCTCGAGAAGTTTTAAGTTTAAACGAACAAAGTTGGCCAAATCCCTTGTCCTTTTTTCATGAAACCTTTCCGAAAGCCGTGACAAAGAATGAACAATGTCAATTGCAGGGTAAACTCCCTTTTGTAGAAGCGAGCGTGAGAGAATGAAATGTCCGTCAAGCAAACTTTTTATTTCCTCAGACAAGACGTCATTCTCATGGTGGTCGGCTGTCAATAGCGTGTAGAATGCGGTAATTGAACCTGTATCACTGTTACCGGGAACCTCCAAAAGTTTTGGCAGGATTGTAAAAACACTCGGAGTTAATCCTTGCCTCACGGGAAGTTCGCCATTCTGAAAACCTATCTCTCGTATTGCCCTGGCAACACGTGTGAGCGAGTCTACTATCAACAGAACGTTTTTACCGCAACTTCGATAATAATCCGCAAGTTTTGTTACGCTGTAAAAAGAAAATAATCGTAAAACAGGGCTCTCATTGCTTGTTGATACAATCACTTTAACTCTTTTGGCTAGCGAATGTCTGTTTAAAAAATCCTCGAATTCAACAACTTCTCTGCCTCTTTCTCCTATTAGGCCAATGACCGCAATGTCGTAACCTGCATGAATAAGTAGGTACCTTAGAAGTGTTGATTTGCCGGTGCCAGCGTTAGCTATAACCGCCAGTCTCTGACCCCGCCCAATTGGCATGAACCAGTCGATCGCCTTAACACCCGTTCTAAAACTGTCCATTACAGGTCTTTTTTCTTTATAACTGCTCTTGAAGTCGAAGATCTCAAGCTTTGTGTCGGCGTCCTCAAAACCAAGGGGACCATGGAAAGTTGAAGAGTTTTTTAGCCCAAAACATAATTTTTCGCCTGTAGATACAACTCTTAGGTTTCCGGAAAACTTTGCACGATCATCAAGCAAAGCAAGAATTGCAGTATCGGTGTCAAAACCAGTTACGACGAATTTAGCTTTTGATCCGTCCTTGCTTACAATCAAGTCATTAATCGCGACAGGCCAAATTTTTGCCTTTGCATAAACGCCATTTGATGAGATTATTCTTCCTTCTACTTCAATCCCCCTCATGGCCGTAAACGCATTCTTTTAATTCTTTCACAAAGTCGTACGTGATGATGATTTCTCCTAGCTGAGCCTGAATGCGGAAGTTATCTTGGTATTCTTCCACTTTTACGATGTCATTTACGTTTACATTTCCGATTAATTCAGAAATTAACTCGTCTATTTTTGATTGAATAATCTCTTTTTTCGCCGTTTCCGAGATATTTTGAAAATTTTTCGTAATCGCTTCTAGAGCAATTTCTTTGGCTTTTTGCGCTATGAGCTTGGATATTCCTTCGCGCATGCATCTTAACGAACTGTCTATTCTACTGCATTGGTTTTTAATGAATTCTTCCACTTTTCTTTGCAGCTCTGTGATTTTTTCATCGTATTTTTTCTTAAGTCTGGCTCTTAACTGTCTAATTTTGTGAGCTAAATTAATGCGATATGAATTCGTTGGAAAGGTTCTTTGACAGGGATAAAAAACAGCCATCCCAAAAGAATTATCGTTTAATAGAAATTAAAGTTTCTCGGAGTTCAAAAAATTTAGGAAAAAAATATCCATATCGTTTAATGAACCAGATTTTAGTAGAAACTCGGTTCTTAACAGGTGGAGTAAGGCAATCCTGAGGTCTTCCACATCCCAACTTTTCATATTTTTAGCGAGTTGATTTCGTAACCAGTATGGCACCAGTCGGTAATTTTTGTCGACGCCTTCAAGCTTTAAACAAATCATGGCTAGAATTCTTTTAAAGAGGGTGTATAAAACATGCATTGACTGGGTGTTAGAATTTGATAAACGTTTTAAAAATACAAAATGGGATGCCGGGTCCAGAAATAATTCTGTTAAATCCCAGAACGAGGGTTGGTTGTTCAAAAGAATTTTCTTAGAGAAATCATCGCCTGCAAGCCTCAAAAGTAGGGCTCGGTTTAAAGCTTTATCGATCGGTTCAGTCTGATTGAAAGCAGCGTTTTTGAAACTGCTACCTAAAATGTCTTTCAAGACGGCCATTAAATCTAGTTCTGATTTCAGAAACGCTGGAAAGTAGACACCCTTGTTTTTTATCACAGCTTCTTTAAGGTTCTTTAATTCTTCAGTCCCAGCAATCATTAAGTTGCAGTGCAAAGCGGATAAAGCATCCAAAAGATCGTCTAGATTTTTTTTTGAAATAGCTTGAGCCTCTGACAAAACCCCGACTCTCGTTTGTCCAAAAAGAGATTTTTGCTTGAGCTGATTTATAAAGTCGCCAAATTTCTTCTGAGAATCGCTTAAACAATTGAATTTTATGATAAAAGATTCTTTGTAATGCGTTATGTAAATTCTTGTTAAAAGATTGAGCAGTTTTGGACTGTTACTAGCTATCAAAACGATTTTATGCGGCTTTGAAATATATTCTCTAAATTTTTTCAACATATCAGAGAAGCTGGAAAAAGATCATGTGGTTTTTTTATAATCTCTTAACATTATACCGGCCCAGGTAGCTCAGTTGGTAGAGCAGTAG
>JANWWW010000034.1 GCA_025055295.1 Deltaproteobacteria bacterium
AGGTCGATCGCGGTTTACCTTCGTCCACTCAAACATTAAAGCTAGTTGAGCTTGCACGCTTAAGTCTTCAGCAGTTTTTTCGTCAAGAGTCTGATTAGTGCCTGGATCAATTTGTCGAATGGCGAAACCTAGCATAATTTTCCTGCCCCCAAAAATAAGCTCCTTTTCTTGAAGAATTACATTTGCAAAGTGACTTCCCGATTTTAAAGCTAATTCAGTGGATCCATCTTCAATGCGTCGGGCAAAAACACTACCTATACTGTCTGACAAACTTGCATCCACCTTTAAGGGCGTCCAACCTGCACCAAAACTCTGTTGATTAAAGTCGCGTACTAAACCTAACAAATAACTTAAATTCCCAAGACCAAGATAGTGATTTAAAACCTTAACCAATACTCCTTTGAAAGAACCTATCTCAACATGCTCAGCAGCTGAATAATTCCCAGCTTGAGCAAATACCTCCTTTTAATGATCTAAAAGAAGATCACCTTTTGCTCTTTCTAATGCTCTTTCAAATGTTACACCTCTCATGGTTTTTACCTCCAGCCAATAATTTAACACACAGTTAGAACGAATGTCAATTTTTGATTAATCTTTTAACCAATTTAAAAAATCGTTTTCATTATCCATTTTTTATTCTCTACAGAACTAAAAAACATGTAACACTTGAGTCAGTGCCTGTTACATTAAAAGTTTTCGTGTCAAAATCTCTGGACAATCAGTACAAACGTATACAAAATATGCTGAAGAAAATTTATTTTACAGTAAAAAGGTTTTTAGTAATTCATGCGTCTGCTGGTATTAAACATTTTTGTAACATTCTCCATTTTTAACACTGCATATACCGACACTTACCTCTTTCTACTGTTGTCTGATGTAACCAGAAAGTTATCTGCCGGTAGATATTTAAACCTGAACTACTGTGTCTAGGTTTCCATGTTAATTTTAAATTCAACTTCATGCATCTTGAATATTAGCTGGATTATCCCCAAAAAAAGTTATCGTTCTGTTGGCTTTTCGTCTTTACCTGTTCCCTCTGCCCTTTACACCTCCAGAGGAATTTTCCTGTGATCCTTTTCTATTTTTGAAATTGCCTGTTACTCGCATAGCCTAGGAGCATACACTCTGACTTCCTTCTTTGAATGATTACTTGCTTCAATTTTTCGTTAATTCAGCGCACTCGGAAACTTTGGCTGACCTTTTTTGGATTAAAAATAAACAAGCTTATGCCCAAGAGAGGACTTGAACCTCCACGGGATTTCTCCCACTACCCCCTCAAGATAGCGTGTCTGCCAATTCCACCACTTGGGCATCTCTACTTAATTATAGAAACACTAACATTAATCATCAACCAAAAAGAGAGCGACATTCTGAAACAAACAGTAAGGTTGATTAATACAGGTGCTTTGTGTAGACTTGGGGTACTATGTTTGACACTCAACTGATCATTGCAATTGCTATTATTGGTTTTTTTCTAGCCAAAGGTATTTTTCGCGTGAGACAATGGGAGAAAGCAATCATTTTAAGATTCGGTAAGCTTCTTGGAGTTAGAGATCCGGGTTTGCGTTTTATGATCCCTGTAATAGACGAAAGAATTCTTGTGGATATGCGTGTACTGACCTTTGATATTCCAAGTCAGGATGTTATAACTCGCGATAACATATCAGTTAAAGTTAACGGAGTTGTTCTTTTTCAGGTTTTTGATCCTGTTAAAGCGGTAACTCAAGTTGAAAACGCTATTTTAGCCGTAAATCAGCTAGCTCAAACCACTCTTAGAAGTGTTTGTGGGGAAGCTGAGCTAGATGAGTTGCTTGCAAAAAGGGACGAGATAAATCTCAAGATTCAACAGATTATCGACCAGAAAACCGAGCCTTTTGGTGTCAAAGTCAACACTGTTGAGGTCAAGCAGGTTGATCTTCCTCAAGAGCTACAGAGAGCTATTGCAAAACAGGCGGAAGCGGAACGAGTTCGAAGGGCAAAAATCATTCAAGCCGAAGGCGAATATCAGGCAGCAGAGAAGCTTACAGAGGCGGCAAAAATTCTATCCGCATACCCAGCAAGTATGCAATTAAGGTTTCTTGAAAGCCTGCAATCTTTAGCGTCAGAAAAGACTAATACTATTATTTTCCCGCTTCCTATAGAATTATTTAGGGCTTTCTCGAAGGAAAACTCGGGCGCTAATTGAACTTTGAAGGCTCGATAAAAGTTCCTCCTGAGCTAATTGCTCAGTATCCTTCGAAAGAAAGGGGATCATCTCGCCTTCTTGTCGTTTCACGATCGAGAGGCATCCTATTTGATGGGACCTTTAATGAAGGATTAAAAAATTTTATAGAAGCTGATGACATACTTATTTTTAATGACACTAAAGTAATAAACGCCCGATTGGAAGTAAAAACAGAACGGGGATCATCGATCGACCTTCTCGTTATAGGTCCCTTTCATGGCGTAGAATGGAGAGGAATTTTAAAAAACTTAAAGAGACATAAAGAAGGTGAAAAATTTTTATTGCGAGACACGGAAATTTTACTTAAAAAGAAAGAGTTATTCTTCGCTTATTTTACCTCCACAAAAGATATCTCAGACTTAATTGCTCAAGACGGCAAACCACCTATTCCATTATACATACGGAAAGGTCGTGCGGTTGATATAGATAGCAAACGCTACCAAACAGTATATGCGAAAAAGCCTGGTTCAATAGCCGCTCCAACGGCTGGCCTTCATTTCAGTGACGAAAGTTTTGAGATAATCCGGAAAAAAAATGCAAAAGTGGCCTTCTTAACTCTTCACGTGGGGCCTTCGAGTATAGCTCCTTACATGAAAGTTTGTCCTGAATGGTTTTCTATTCCACAGGAAACAGTATTTTTGCTCAAAGGTCAAAGGAAACTACTATACGCAGTAGGAACGACTTCAGTGCGCGCTCTGGAAACATTCGCCTTAACTAGCCAAACAGAAGCTGAGACAAATTTAATTATCGAGCCGGGGTACAACTTTCTGCTTGTTGACGGCTTTTTTACTAATTTTCACTTGCCGGATTCATCCCACATCAAAATCGTCTCAGCCTACTTAGGCACTGAGAAAGTCATCGAAAGCTACACCTACGCAATTAAAAATCTTTTTAAGTTTTTTAGTTATGGTGATTGCATGATGTGTATGCCATGAAGTTTGAAGTGGTCGACTACGACGGATCCGCAAGAAGTGGCAAGCTTAACCTAAACACCATCGAAGTTTTAACTCCGGTTTTTATGCCTGTTGCAACCCGTGGTACGCTAAAGGGCATACCTTTAAAAGATTCATTTGTTGAGGAAAACTTTAATCTTATCCTGTGTAACAGTTGGCATTTAACACTAAAGCCGGGGGTGGAAGTAATAAAAAGACTGGGCACGTTACATGAATTCATTGGATGGGAAAAACTGATTTTAACTGACAGTGGCGGTTTTCAGGTATTTTCTCTGGGTAAAAATGTTACTTACAGTAAGGACGGTGTCTCATTTATAAGTCCGTACGACAGTCAACCGGTTTTTTTATCTCCGGAGCAGGCTGTGCGCAACCAGCTTGACTTGGGCGTTGACGTAGCTATGATGCTTGACGTTTGTACAACTGAGCCGTCAAATTATGAAAGAGCTAAAATTGATTTGCAAATTACCAGAGATTGGGCTATTCGGTCATTTTCATTCTACCAAAAGACTTTTGCGCAAAATTGCAACCGTCAAACAGCATTATTTGGAATAATTCAAGGCGGCATATTCATGGATTTGCGCGAGCAAGCCATAGAGGATTTATCAAATATTCCGTTTCACGGACTTGCGGTTGGTGGTTTGTCTGTCGGGGAGAAAAAATCAAATACCTATAAAGTCTTAAAGTCAATCGGGAAACTGATGCCAAACGACAAACCTCGTTACGTTATGGGTTTAGGCCTGCCCCTTGACCTTGTTTCCGCAGTGTTATTCGGTTTTGATATGTTTGACTGTGTTTTGCCTACAAGGTCAGCTCGGTTTGGCAGGGCTTACGTTAATAGCGAAGAACTTTGGATAAACTTGAAATCAGGAACTTTTCATCGTGACGAGCAACCAATAGAAACAAATTGCGATTGTTACACATGCAAAAATTACTCCAGAGCGTACGTTTCACATCTTTTGCGAGTTGATGAGATGGTAGGAGGTATATTGCTTACAATACACAATCTTCACTATTACAAGGAGCTAATGAAAAATCTAAACTTTGCGATAAAGGGTAAGTACTTCAAAGATTTCGCAGTATCATATATCAACAGCTGGCTTCAGTCACCTAAATTTGTTAGTATCGTAGGCGAGGAAGAGGTCAGAAAGATAGAAGAATTACTATGGTCTTAGAAAAGATTGTTGATTGGACCTTGTCACTTCAACAAACTCCAAGTTTGTCGGATACATTGATCCACATCGTTCCAATTATTATTGTTGTTTTTCTAATATTTTACTTTATCGTCATACTGCCTTCGTCAAAAGAAGAGGCGAAGAGAAAGGACGCGATATCAAAATTAAAAAAAGGAGATCAAATTCTTCTGTCAAATGGTTTTCTGGTGAGATTTGTTCAACATGAAGATCCTTGGACTATTGTCGAACTTTCATCAAACGTCAGAGCCAAGGTCGATAAAAACACGATTCAAAAAGTTATTGAGTAATGCGGTCCTTCGATCAGGTGAAAAGTTGGAACAGGCTTTACGTGCTTATCGGCGTTCTGGTTTTTGTTTTGCTTGTTCTGGCGCCAAGTTTTTTCAGAGATAAATTCAGGGAAGGTACTAAGCTTGCTGAATATTGGATTTCTAAGCCAATCCAGTTGGGTTTGGATTTGGTGGGGGGTGTCTACATCTTATTTGAGGTGGATCAGGCTAAATTTTTAGACCAACTAAGAAGTTTAAAAATTAACGAGATTAGGAATGATTTAAAAAAAAATGAAATTCCCGTTCTTTCATATGAGAAACAAAATGATACCGCTATTTTCAGGTTTGTAACTGAGAAGAGCTTGCTAAAAGCTGAGACGAGTTTGGAACAAGCGGGTTATAAAATATTGTTGTCAGACAAGACCAAGAAAGAGTTACATGTAAAGCTTGATGTTCTAGAGTTTGAAAAAGCTGTAGCCGAAGCCGCTCTTAAAGCTGTTGAAACCATAAGAGCTCGGATTGATCAGTTTGGAGTTTCCGAACCTGTTGTACAAAGAATTGGGCTAAATCGGGTTCTTGTTGAATTACCAGGTGTAAAAGACCTGCAACGTGTAAAACAAGTAATCGGCAAAACAGCAAGACTTGAGTTCAGATTTCTTCCTAGGACAAAGGATGTCAAAACGGTTAAAATGCCGTTGGCGAACACAGGCGAATTGATCGAAGTGGAAGATGAAGTTGTCCTAACAGGAGACACGATTCAGAAAGCGAATGTTGAGTTTACACCTACTGATGGAGCGGTTGTAGCGATCCAGTTTAATTTTGAGGGGGCAAGGGAGTTCGCTCGAATTACCCGGGAAAACAGGGAAAAAAACTTAGCGATAATTATGGATGGTGTGGTCTATTCGGCTCCTCAAATTCAAACCGCAATAACAGAAGGTAGCGCTATTATAACGGGTCTCCGTAGCCCGGAAGAAGCAAGAGAGTTATCGATTGTGCTAAAAAGCGGTACACTTCCCGCGCCTCTTAACGTTGTTGAAGAGCGTTTAGTAGGGCCCTCATTGGGAGAGGTCTACATTCAGAGAGCAATATACACACTTATTTCAAGTTTCGTGATTGTATCGGTTGTTATGATCATCCTTTACGGGAAATTCTTCGGCTTAGTCTCATCGTTGTCGCTCGCTCTTGCTTGTCTTTTAATCATATCTTGTCTTGTGCTTCTTCAGGCAACGTTGACCTTTCCGGGACTTGCCGCAATAGCGCTCACGATCGGGATAGCCGTTGACTCTAACATTATTATATTTGAGCGTATTAAAGATGCCCTTAAAGAGAAAGTTAGTTTTTTAGACGCAGTTGAGAGGGGTTTTGCAAACGCCTATTCGGCCATCTTCGACGCGAATATAACAAGCCTTTTAACCAGCTTGATTGTTTATTTTCTGGCTCATGGTCCGATAAAGGGTTTCGCCATAACCTTCGCAATTGGAACTTTAGTTACGCTGTTTTGCGCGGTTTTTGTGGGCAAAACCCTGATTTTTTGTTTTTCAAGCAATAAGTCAATACAAACATGAAGATTGAATTTGTTAGAACTTTTAAAATATTCGGTGGCATTTCATTAGTATTGTTTATTTTTTCTGTGATTGTACTGATTTTGCGGTTCAATAAACAGTTAGGATTAGAGTTTACAGGCGGCAACTTGTTCTATTTAGGGTCGTCTTTGCGTGTTCCTGAAATATCAAAAGCGCTCAGCAATTGTGGTATCAAAAACTTTCAAATAAAAAGTGTCTTTGGAGAGCAAACGATCATTTTAAGAACTGGCTTAGATATTTCTGAAAAAAACCTGATGGATTGCTTTTCGGAAAAAATTCAGGTTCTTTCGTATGAAAGTTTTTCCCCTACGATTTCCGGTGAAATAAAACGTAAAGGAACGTTGGCGGGCTTGCTCGCTTTGATAGCCATGTTGATTTATTTAACAGTTCGGTTCGAGAAGTTTTTTGCTTTGGGCGCCTGCTTAGCTCTTATTCACGATGTAATAATCTCTTTGGCAATATACATTCTGTTGGGGTACTCGTTTACACTTCAAGCCTTGGTTGGTGTTCTCACTCTAATTGGATACTCGGTTAACGACACAATAATTGTATTTGACCGTATAAGGGAGGAATTGAAAAACGAAGGTTCGCTTACTGAAATTTTCAACAGGGCGATTAATCTAAGCCTTGCAAGGAGCCTCAAAACCTCTTTTACGACGTTTCTTGTGGTATTACTGCTCATCTTTTTGGGGAAAGAGGCAGTTGTGGAGTTTTCAGTTTACTTTATGATTGGTATCCTAATAGGCACATATTCCTCAATTTTCGTAGCTGCTCCTTCTACTTTGTATTTGATCAGTTTGTTCAGAAAAGAGTGAAATTTATTCTCTTCTGTATTGTGATCATTTGGTTTGGAGTAATTATTTTTATAGCCCTAGCCATCTTTAGAGGACAGAACCAAAGCTACACTTGCAGGCAGTTCATCTCCACTTTTTCAAAATCCGGCTCAGACATACAGATATCTGAGGAGATATTGTTGGAAAAGCCTCATAATCATCAGTTCTTTCAAAGAATTCCATTTGCTAATAGCGCGACTGTTGATATTGTGAGCGCGCATACTTTTTCCAAAGATACATATTTAAAAACCGACCTAGAGATCATGGAAACAGAGCAAGGAAAAGCGTTTTCTGTTCCAGTTTTGGAGGGAGCAATAGTAAGGGCTATTTATTATTTAAGAGGGAACAATGAACTCAAATACTGTTTTTTTTCATGCTCAGGTATACGAAGCCTTAGAATAAATCTAAATGACGTAGAGCTCTCAAATTTTAGACCTATTTTTACGAACTTAGATGATGAAGGAGTCGTTTCGTTCGAGGTTACGTCCAACTCGATTATCAACTTAAAACCTATTCCATCCACAGAAAATTCAGTGTGTGTTGAACTTAGGTTAAAGACGTAGTTTTTTGAAAAAAAGAAGCGATGAAATACATTAAACGCTGTTTTTAAAGTAAATGCAAACGATGAAATTGACAATTACTAAAAATGGTCAAAGACTGAAAGCGCTCGGTGAGGATTTAACATCGTTTCAAGACAACTCTTGCGAAGTCATTTCTCTTGATGACGCTGTGACAGCAAAGAATGGCCTCTTTAACTTTTTCAAAGAGGCTTATAGGGTTTTAAACCCAGGAGGAATACTTCGAATTCGGTCTGATAATTTAAAAAAAAATCTGTCGTTTAAATGTGAAAAGCTCGATCCATATGAACAATTTATTGAATTAAAGAATGACTGGCTGGATGGTCAAATTTCTGAAAGTTTCCTTTTGAGAGTCCTAAACTTGACGGGTTTTTTAATTGTTAGAAGAGGTGATAACCACCATCTTGAGGCAGTCAAAGAAAGTCAAGAGCTTAAAGCTCAGCTTCCGCTAGTCACTATTGCAATACCCGCTTATAAGAGTGAATTCTATGAATTTTCCTTGATCACAGCAATGGGTCAATCCTATTTAAATTTTGAAGTTTTGATAGCCGACGAAGGAGTTGACGGCAAAATAGAAAGCATCACGTCAAACTATCTTAGAAGATTTCCGCACATCAGGGTACGTTATATAAAGCACTCGAAGCCGTTAGGGGAGGTCGGAAATTTTGAGTTTTGCCGAGCGAACGCTAAAGGAGTCTACCTAAAATATCTAGATGACGACGACGTTTTGGATCCTGACTGTGTTTTAAGGTTTGTCAGAGCCTTCGAAGCCTTTAAAGATAGTGTGACGCTAGTTTCAGCAAGACGTGATCCAATTGACTCTTTCAACAATCCAGTTGAGCATTCCACAATGTCCTACTACCCGCTTTTTCAAAACCTGACTTACGCCCATGGTAAAGAAATCATAGAGCTATCTTTGAATCAGGTTGCCAACAGAATTGGAGAACCAACAGTGTTCATGTTCCGTCGTGATGACACGGATACTCATTTAACTAAATTCCACGACTCAGAGTATCCTTGCAGCCTAGATCTGGTTTTGGCGTTTAAATTATTAATTAAGGGCAATTTTATTTATATTCCAGAGACCTTATCATTCTACCGGGTTCACGTAAATCAGTCTTCAAAAGAAGAAAAAAACTTTTTTCATGGACACAATGTTTGGGCAAACATGATACTGGGCTTTACGAAGCGTTACTCTCTATTCAGTGACAAATCGGAGTATGTAATGGGCCTTCACCGAGTGATAAACCTGCTTGAAAGTTATTTAAAAAAGAGACCTGAAACGAAATATGGACAAACATTAAATGAAAGCTTCGCTAAGTTGATAAAAGAACTTGAAAACCACAAAGGATTTGAACCAAAAGAAAAAGTTCTTAAAGATTTTTTCTATTTAGAGTTTAACTAACTTCGCCAAACCTATTCCGGTTTTACCAAATCCATCGCCGTTATAAACACAGTAAATATTATCTTTTAACTTGAAACACCAAGGATATTCGCTCATCTTGGAGTCGAAACCAGACCCTTCAGGTTCTAACCCTTTTACTACCCAAGGTTGAGACCATGTTTTAAAATCTCTTGTCTTTGTGCAATATATTCGATAGGCATTATCGGTTTCATCCCTGAAAGCAAAAACTTTACGGCCAGAAATAAAGACATAGTATTCATCGCCTAACGGGAGTATCGACGACGGCGAACACGCATATTCATCGGGAAAGAATTCCAGCCGTTTTTTCTCGCCACCCCAAAAGAATGGATTGTCCGACTTCGTGAGCCCCACAGTGTAAGAAATTTCATATTCTTGATCTTTCTGCACCCATCCTTCACTTGACAAATAAAGCATTACGAACTGATCAGTTTGATGAACTACTGGTCTGGAAACACAAAAAGTATCAACATGGTTTGCGTTCAAAATAGGTCCCTCTGAGTATCTTTTCCAAGACATCCCCCCGTCTTCACTCACCGCAAGACCAATAGCTAGCTGATAAGGGACAGAAACTTTTCTTGTCCAACCTATATAATACATTAGTAATTTGTCTTCATCTTTCAACCAAGAAGAAAACATGACTCCTGAGTCATCAAACTGTCCCTTTCTTCCTATCTCTAAAAGTGGCTCGTCATTTTCATAAGTCACCTTGAATTCATCGTTAATAATGGTGGCCTCGAAGAAAAAGGGTCTGCTTACGTTGTTTTCATCTCGACTGGCAAAATATACCCGGATGGTGTCGTCGCTCAGCGGTAGAACAACAGGCAACTGAGCGTGAGACAATTTCAGCCTATTCGATCCGGTGACATTAAAAACACATCCCAATTTTTTCCAAAGCATCTAAAATTAGAGAAAATATATCAGTTTTAAGATTTAGTTGGTATGGCAAATGTCATAGTATTTGGTTTGAGAGATATTGCAGAGTTGGCTTGGTTCTATATAACACGGCAGTCGAACGATAAAGTCGTCGCGTTTACCGTGCATTCAAGCTATAAAACTTGTTCGGAATTTTGTGGTTTGCCGGTCGTTGAATTTGAGAACCTTGAAGAGAATTTCAACGCAGAGGAATTTTTGCTTTTTGCTCCTCTGTCACCTCGAAACATGAATCGTGACAGGGAAAAGGTTTACCTTGAGGGTAAAAAAAAAGGCTATAGGTTCTACACTTTCATAAGCCCTCATGCAACGGTTTTGACAAGCAGTATTGGTGAAAATTGTTTCATTTTCGAGGACAACACAATACAGCCATTTGTTGAAATTGGAAACAATTGTATATTCTGGAGTGGGAACCATATCGGGCATCATTCGAAAATTGAGGATCATGTTTTTTTCAGTTCCCACGTAGTTCTATCAGGTCATTGTCATGTTTGCCCGTATTGTTACTTTGGAGTAAATTCCACAATACGAAATCACTTGACTATTGCTGAGGGAACGTGCGTTGCAATGGCAGCTTGCATTACTAAGAACACGGAACCTTGGACTATCTACATCGGGGTGCCGGCAAAGCCGTCAGGATCCAGTTTGGAGGCAAATATCTAAAATTGGCGTATCGGACTAAAGAATACGCTGAATGTTTCAATGAATGGGGATCGAGCGTTTATTTACCCTGTTCCAAAGCATATGTTCTGTCTTTAGGCAATCCTTACACGGATTTTCAGGATTTAAGTTATTGTTATCCTTTCATAATGGTTGATGATACAGGGCGGCTTAGCCAAGACCTTGAGGAGTTCCGGAGTAAATTTCAGTGCTTTTTTGGAGTCCTGAACCCATGGGTACAAAGCTGTGAAGGACTGGACAAGTTTGACGTTGTTCTTGAATACAAAGATCACTTTTTTTGCGACCTTGGAATAAACGATATATGGAGAATTCTAAGCGACAACCACAAAAGACTTATCAAAAAAGCCCTGAAATTAGCAAAAATTGCCAGAATATCTAACTCGGGTGATATTGAAAAAATCTGGTTGGAACTCTACAACCATTTAATAGCCAAACGACAAATAAGTGGCATCTCTAGATTCACTCCCCAAATTTTGAAAAATTTTATTCGCTTGCCTCAGTCGGCTATATATGCCGCAACAATTGAAAACCAGATTTGTGGAATAACAATTTTTTGTTTTGATGAGAGAATTGTTTACTATCACCTTGCAGCTTACAGTGATATCGGATATGACCATTCCGTATCGTACGGCATTTTTTGGCAGGCAATCCAGGATTTCAAAAAAGATGGTTTTAAGGTACTTCATTTAGGTGGGGTGCCAGGAGTTTACGCTTCCTCATCCGGCCTTTACAAATTTAAAAAAGGATTTAGTTCTGGTTTAAAAAAAACCCACTTTATTGGAAAGATTTTAAACAGAGATCAATTCAACGAAACACTGAAAAAAAGCGGAACTGTAGGAGTTTTTGATTTTTTCCCTCCTTACCGAAAATCATTGTAGTTTAAAATTACCTCGATGAATTTATTTATTATCCCCTTAATAGGTGTGATTGTCTCTGGGGTGTTTATATTTGTTTTGTTTCAAATTTTTTTAAAAAGACTAAGAATGGTTCATGAAACAATTCTTGGCTCACCTCTAACTCAAATAGGAGAAAACAGCAGGGGTTACAAGAAAATAAAGTGTCGAGTTTTTTCCAATAATTCAATCAATTCGCCATACTCAGGACAAGATTGCGTGTTTTGGGAATTGGCTTTTTTTGAGTCCAGAGAAACTTTAGAAGCCATTGTTAGATTTAACTCAAACTCGTCATTTGAGGTTGTATGTGGCTTGAAAACATTGAACGTCAATCCGTTAGCGTCGGCGGACTTTGGCAGTCCGTCCTTCGAAAAAGAGTTTCTAATTAGTGAGATTTCAGCCGAGTTAAAAAAACTTGGCAAGAGCCATCTAAAACGTTATTTTCAAGCGCAACAAAACGTTGTCCTCAGAGAGTATACAATCAAACAAAATGAGGAACTGGATTTATGTGGAAACTTGGTTAGCAGATCCAGTGGATCAATAGATTGCAAAAGCGAGCCTTTTATGCCGGTAATATTTAATCCAACTGTTGAAGCGGCAAAACAATATTTAAAAAAAAGCAAAGCTTTGTCTCTTCGTGGATGGATTATATTAATCTTTGATCTTATGGTTGCTGCGGTTATCGTACAGATCCTAATGTTTTCGGGGTGAAAACATTTCTCCTGGTTATAGTCATATCTTTGATTTCCCGGTGCACGTTCTTGAGCAAGTATCCACCTGGAATTCATGGTGACGAAGGACTTACTGGACTTAGAGCGCTTTATATTTGGAATTATGGATTTATCGGATTTTTTGACAACCAGCATGCTTATGGACAGTGGGCACTTGCAGAATACCTAACCGTGCCTTTTGTGCTGTTAATTGATGATGATTTTTATTCTATCAGGCTCCCTATGGCCATATGCGGCAGCATTTCCTTGATACTATTTTATTTGTTTGTAAAAGAACTTACTCGGTCGCCCATCATCGCTTTTCTAGGCTTTCTGTACCAGGCAGTCTTTTTTAATCATTTTCATTTATCCAGAATTGCTATAACGCCTATTCTAAGCGAATGTTTTATGATTGGCGGTTTGTATTCGTATTTTAAGGGTGCCTATGGTGTCTCTGGAGTTCTTTTTGGTTTAGCGAGCATATCATACGCTACTGGGTTACTACTACCCTTGTGTCTTTTTGCCAGCCTGTGGCTTTTCAGAAAAAACTTGCCACCCAAGGCCGTAACGACTTGGCTCATTATAACTTTAACCATTCACATCTATGAAATCTGGTCAGGCAGACTTTCAGGGCGGGCAAGCTCGGTTTTTTACATTGACGACTTAGATACAAAACTAGAAATAGTAACTCGTCACTTATCAAGTTTATTTTTGTCTGGCTATTTTGACTCAAGTGATGGCTTAGGGCTAAAGCCGATATATTCCGTAGGAGAATTTGTTTTGTTGTTATTTGCATTAATGGCTGTTACAAAAGATAAAAAGCTCATTCCAATATTTTTTGCTACAAGTGCTGGTGTTTTAATCTTAGTTTGTTACACAACTCTGTCCACTGAATTTGGTTTTCAAAGAAGAATTTTGCCCGCATTAACATTAATTAACATCACTATTTTTTATGGACTTTCCTGCTGGAACTATAAAATCTTACGGTTACTTCTTTTGACGATTGCGGGTTTTTGCTTGATCGTAGGCGTAAATAAGCTGAAAAATAACATAAACTCGGAGCCAATCGCATGGGTCTTCACAAAAGAGTTGACACAAATTCGTAATTGGGTGAAAAGATATCAAGATGCTTTTCAAACCTTAGGTTTTCAATCTGGCAGATGGTCGATACATTATGAGACAAACAGGTGGTTTTACCGTAAATTCAGCCACTCAAAAGAGTTTCACGATATAAAAAAGGTGGTCGCTAAAGAATTTGATATAAGCGTTTTTGATGATCGCTCGCTAAGGAAATTTTTCCGAAGAGACCATTACAAATGTTCAAAACTAAACAAGCATTTTTATTTTTGCATGAAGAAGTCAATCGGAATAGATTAGCTGGTATTTTAGTTCTGGAACTGTGGGTGGTTCAGGTATGAGTTTTATTTCATTGCATAACCAACTGATTGCTTTTTCTATTTTTTCTACTTCTTGCTGATTTAATCTGGCCGCCCTCTGAACCAAAAAATTATAAAGAAGCTGCGTCACATTTATCAAAGCTGATTTGTAATTAGAAGGATCTTTTAAAAATCCGAGAGCTTTGGCAAGTTTAATCATCCCAAACCAAACATAATGGATATTAAACTGAGCTTCTTCAGACCATGTCTCCTGCTGACCATGTTGTCTTAGATGTACCAATCTCTTTGGAATGTACACGCAATGTCCTTGGCAAAGTAGTCTCATAAACAATACGAAATCGAGACTCGCCTGAACCCCTACCTCATAAACCTGAAACGGATTTTCCAATGTTACTGACTTTTTGGGGAACAAAGCCGCCATTGGTTCACCCAGATTGTTCATTGAAGAAGCAAGGATTTTATCAACAATACTGATACCGTCTAATACAGCATTTTGTTGAAGGATTGGATAGCTCGTCGGAACATCATGAATTCTTTGACCATTGACGTTGATTAGATCCCTTCCGCAAACTGCAAGAACGGCTACATCACTTAATGCCTCCAAATGACAAACTAATGTATGTGTCAGATCCGGCTCATAGAGGTCATCATCGTAGATATATTTGATGTAATCGCCTGTTGCAAGCTTTAGCACCTGACAAGCATTTTTCATCCCTCCCAATCGGGGTCGATTTCTAAAATATCTTATGAAAGGGCTTTCTTTAATGTAAGAACTTACGATCCGTTCAATCTCTCCCGATTCGTCATCGTCAGAGATGACCACCTCAAAGTTTGGATAGGTTTGTCTCAAAACGCTATCTAATGCTTCAGCAAAGAACTCAGGCTTGTATGCTATTAAACAGTAGGAAACTTTGGGTAGCATATGGTAATCTGTTCCGCTTTCTTTTTTTACCACAAGTGTTGTGGTAACGTGCTCATAACTAACTGGAATGAAAGGACCCGTGGGGACACATTCTGGTTCCAAAAGAAACCCGGACAGTTTTAAAGCCCTCTTTACGTCGTCTACCAGATACTGTTTTACGATCCTGGCTCCAAATAATTCGTATAAAATGGCCTCTTTACATGAAAAAATTGAATTTGAAAACAAGGAACCTGACCTGTCCTGCACCTTGCTAGCATCCAAAAACCTGCAAAACAGCTTTCCACCGGGAGGGAGCGAATGATACACAGACCTCATTAGTTTAATCAGTTCAGGCCAACACTGGTTGTTCAAAACAAGGTCTAAAACGTGTTGATTAGACCCGCTTTTTGTTGTAGTCTCTAGCTCACGGTCTATACAATGCATTAAATTTTTTGATTCCAGAGGAAAAACAAAGTTGCCAATAATAAGCTATTGAATAAAACTAATTGTGAGGTTATCTTTTAAATTGTCATGAAATGGGATCTGGTTGTTTTTTTAACCTTCTCCGTGTTACTTGTCTCTTGTTCAACTTTTCAAAAAGCGTATGAGGAATTTCAATCAAAATCTGACACCACTAAAGGCGCTATTGTCGGTGGCACGGTAGGGTCAGTGGTTGGAACGGCTTTAGGCAGTCAAGTAGGAAATCCTGTTGAGGGATTTGCCATAGGAGCAGCTGCGGGAGCTGGTGTAGGCGCGATGATAGGCTCTGCAATTGAAAAAGAGAAGGAAACCGCGGAGCGCAAAATTATGGAAAAACAAATTGCTTCGTTAGAAACAACCCGAATGGACTATTTGACTTCGGACGAATTGCCCGATTATTCAAGATACTCCATGAGAGAAAAGGTTGCTCCCAGTGACAGGTTCTATAGTCGTCTGCGAGGTGTTTCTCAAACTACATCTCCGAGCATGAAAGGAGCCGATCATCGAAATAGCAGTAGTTTGGAACCGAAAACATCCCCTGAAACAGAAAGTGTGGGAATACAGAGCAGCAAGGGTCGTGACATCACAAATTTAAACCAAAACTTAAAGAGTAGCTACAGAGACAAGGATGTCCCAACTGAACCACGCAGCTCTGTTTCGTTGCTTGAACACAACCCCCACTTGAAACATGAACGGGAAACTCCGTCAAAAAAGGATGGGCTGGGGCAATCGGATCCAAACTCAGCTATTAATCCTAGCAAAGAAGTCACACATCAAACACAAGAATCCCGACTGGAGAATATTGAGAAGATGGAAACTTCTGTCAAAGACCAATCGGCTGCGACTGAAAAGAGTTTATGGGTTGAAAACAGTCATCAGTGTCCTGAAGGCGTCGAAGAATTAAAAAAAGCAGAGCAATCTAATGAGCTCTCTACCAAACTTTTTCACACGAGACGAGCAGTGAGAGTTTGTGATGGTTTTGTACCGGCACGACTAGCTTTGGCGAAACTCTATCTTGACCTCAAACGTAACGAAGATGCTCAATTCGAGCTCGAAAATATACTCAGTTTAGATCCCTCTAATAAGGAAGCGAAAAATTTGTTAGAAAAGTTAAAATCTCAAAACTGAAATCTAAAATATTTTTGTACTCGATAAACAACCAGTAGGTGGTGTCACGGCGCTCAAAGCACATAACCGGGTTACTCTAAATCGCAGGTTGGTGGTTATTTAAGACTTTAAATTTTCCTCCTTTAAAACTTAAACTTTTAGCCTAAACATGCTAAAATTCTTATAAGATTATGCTAAAAATCAGATTACAGAGGCATGGGAGAAATAAGCGACCATTCTACCGAATCGTAGTCTGCGATGAAAGAATGCGACGTGACGGAAGATTTCTGGAAATTCTTGGGTATTATAATCCTATAACAAACCCATTCACGGTCAATGTTGATTGTGAAGCAGTTAAAAAGTGGGTTCATCACGGTGCGAAGCCGACCGTCACTGTCAGGAGACTGATAGAGAAACAAGTTCCAAATTTTTTCTTCCAGTTTGAGGAGCACAAAAGAAACAAAATCAGACTTGCAAGGAAAAAACGGAAAGAACGATTAAGATCTGCGGTACAAGGAACTTGAACCTTTGTTACATAACCATATTTCCGGAGCTCATTATTAATTTCTTTAAATACGGAGTAATAAAGCGCGCCGTAGATGGTGGCTTAATAAATTTTACTGCCTTAAATTTACGAGATTTCGCTCAAGACCAGCATAAAACCGTAGACGACTACCCATATGGAGATA
>JANWWW010000035.1 GCA_025055295.1 Deltaproteobacteria bacterium
AAAATTTCGCGACAGGATTTAGTGTTACTGTTCCTGAGCCTCAGTTTTATCAAAATCCTAAATACAACTACACATTGCGCAGTTTTGAAGACTCGATAAATACAAGAGGGCGTTATTATCATGTGGTAAGTAATGGTGCTCGGCTGCATGCTGTCATTAGAGGCACAAGACAACCAAACATTGTAAACATGGTTAATTTGAGGAACGATCACGTTAGATATGCAGGCTGGTGGGAACTTGGAAAAAGTAATTTTAGGGTGGAACTAGCTCCGACAATTCAAGAAATTGACTATAACCCAGACAATCGTTCTCTCGTTTTAAAAACCACATCTCCGCTAAGCTTTTTCCTTCTTGCGACCTATATAAGCGACAAAAATGCAAGCCCTTTGACATTCAACTTGAATAACTGGGACAAGTTTACAGATGTTTCATCCAATTTAATTGAAAATATGTTTTTTGCCCCTGATTCAAGAAGTATTGTTATTCAATTCAGAAACGGTTTGGAATTAATGAAGCGAGAAGATTGGAACAAGACAGTAGAAGATCTGCGAAAGGACATAGGGCATCTAAACCCTGTTTCAGACACTCATTACAAGTGGCCGTTTTTTATAGAGGTTCATCTCGCGGGTTTGAGCAAAAACGGAGTATTCATGGTTGGAAATGCGGAGTCTTGGGAAAGGGGCATGTATGAGCCAAGAAATGCAGGCATTTTTTATGATCAGGTTTCAAAAACAATTTTGTCGTCAAATTACATATGGTTTGCTCCAGAAAATGGCTATTCTAATCCAAACCTAAGAATACATTATTTGCCCAGAATACCCCCTTATTTATTCTACCTGGGGGATATTTTAAGCGAAAATCGTGTGGGGGTTTCTGATAGGTGGGATAACTTTTCCCTGAGACCCCGATTTAAGTTCATTCTTAGACTCCCATTAGGAGCAAAGAAAACAGCTTGTCTCGACAAAATCCAAGAGGGCTCTACGCGACAAGATTACGCCCGGGGGAATGATGGTCAAGGAGAATGCCGGTGTGAGGGGGAGAATACTGAATTTTGTACCAGATGCTTGGGTGTAAAATATTGGGCTAAGGTAAATGGTTCTGAGTGTAGAACAGATATTCCTTTTTGGCAGTGTGAATTAGGCGGTGGTATTTGTTGCCCTACTCAAGAAGATTGTTCGGAAAACAACAGACCCTGTGAAGTTGTTGCACTTTTTGGGAGCAGAGAAGAAAAAGACGCTTTCATTGCAAGGTGTCAGTCGGAGGGGGGTCAATTCTCTGAAAGGAGATGCAGGTGGTTATGGCCACAAGCAAGATGTTGTGGGGATGAAGAACTACAATATGCGGGAATTCAATGTAGCGAAACAACGTCAGGGGGTTGTTGTCCACCTCCGGCAGGCAATCCTCCTCATAGTGGTTCCGGAGCACACAACAATCCATGCGGTGGGAATCCTTGGACTGAATACAATTTCTTCGATTTTGGAATCGGCGAGGTTAGCGCCTGTGGAAGGGAAGTTCAGATGTGTCCCGGTGACGATAGAGATGATGGCAGTGACCTAAGACCATGTGAACGGGACGGGACTCAAAATACTAGAAACAGTCAAAACACTGTTAACTCGCAAAACCAAGCAAACACAAGAAATTCGAATACCTTGAACTCGCGAAATTCTTCAAACACTACCAACACAAGTAACACCGTGAATACCCAAAATTCTAATAATACTCAAAATTCTTCTAACACCCAAAATTCCTCTAATTCGACTGGAACCAACAATTCGAACGGGAGTCAAAACGTAAGGGGAGCTGAATGCGACCCGATTGTAAGGTATTGCTGACTCATGTATAAATGGGAATTGTTTGATCCGTAATTAGGGAGTTTAACGAATAATTATATTTGACTCTAACTAAGAAACACGTCTAAATGTAACGAACTGCGGCCTAAATTGCTAGACATAAAATTAGAGTTTTAAAACTAGATTTTGTGAAATTCTTTTTTCAAATCACGTGGGAGAAGAATCAGAGTTACTAAAATAAATTGCGTTTACCTTTTTTCAATTTTATAAAGATATCGTTATTTTCTAGATGCTCTGACATCATTTTATTTGAAAAATGTATTCTTCCTGATAATATTAATAGCACCCTGAAAATCACCGGGTGTTTTTTCTCTGCACACTCTAGCCATTTACCTAAGCGCGGCTTTTCTTTTTGAATTTTACTTTTATCAACTCACAAAAATACATAACGATATAGTCTTTTACTCAATCCACAAGTTCTTGCCTTTTTTCGGTCACACTTTAATATTGGTAATTGTAAATACTCTATTTGATCCATAGCGCTTGTGCGTACTTTATTAATAAAGTGCGACGAATTAACTATAAAATTTTGGAACTCGAGCCGGATAAGTCCCAACGAATAAAACAACTCTCAACCAAATTTACCGAACACATAATCAGACGTGGATTGTTTATCTGGCTGCCCAAAAATTTTTGCCGTTGGACCAAATTCCTCGCATCTGCCATCAAGGAAAAACGCACAGTGATCTGATATGCGCTTGGCCTGCTGCAAATTGTGTGTTACGATTATTATTGTTACGGTCTTCTTAAGTTCCAATATTAGTTCTTCAATCTTCGCTGTTGACTTTGGATCCAAGGCCGATGCTGGCTCATCCATCAGCAGCACACTTGGGTCCACTGCTAGAGCTCTAGCAATACATAACCTCTGCTGCTGGCCGCCAGACAAATCCAAAGCGCTGTGGTTCAACCTATCCTTAATTTCGTCCCAAAGGCCAGCCATTCGAAGGCTCTTTTCGACTTTGTAAAGCAAGAACTCTCTGTCCCGTATACCTTTTAACTTCAGACCAAAAGCAACGTTTTCAAACACAGTTTTCGGAAAGGGATTTGACTTTTGAAACACCATCCCCACTCTTCTTCTCAACTCAACAACATCGCATGACGTTGATAAAACTTCCTCTCCGAAAATTTTTATGCTACCAGTCACCTTAGCCCCGTCTATCAAATCATTCATCCTATTCAAACACCTCAAGAAACTCGACTTTCCACATCCAGATGGCCCTATTATGGCCATTATGGAAAATGCTGGTATAAATATTGAAACTGAGTCAAGAGCTCTAAAATCATTGTACCAAAGGCTCACTCCTTTTGTTACGATAGCCGATCTTTCCTCCATCTAAACCGCGCGTCAACCAAGATTTAATCTTTTTTGTAACTTCAGTCTAATGAGAATTCCTAACGAGTTCACGATTAACAGGAGGATGATAAGAATGAGTATTGCTCCAGCGGCATTTTGATGAAATTCGGGCTGAGGCCTTGATATCCAATTAAAGGCTTGTATCGGAAGGGTTGTGAAGGGAGAGAATAAACCATCGGGGATAAATGCAACATATGTTAGCGCTCCCAGGCATATCAAAGGAGCTGCCTCCCCTATTGCTCGAGACAGAGCCAAAATACTTCCCGTGATTATACCAGGTAAGGAAAAAGGAATGACTATGCGCCATATTGTATCAAATTTTGTTGCGCCCAGCGCGTAACTTGCCTCCCGAAAACTACCTGGTACTTGCCTTATTGCCTCCCGAGAGGCTATGACCACAACTGGTAAAATCAACAAAGATATCGTCAAAGCACCGGCAAGAATACTTCTGCCTAAATCAAAAGTTCGAACAAAAATCTGCAAACCAATCAACCCGTAAACTATTGAGGGTACTCCAGCTAGCGTTTTTAAGTTGATGTCCAGCATTTTTTTAATAGGACCATTCCTTAGATACTCCTCAAAGAACAAGGCAGATAGGACGCCAATCGGCACAGACACTACCGCTACCAAAAAAATTATGTAAGCTGACCCTAACAAAGCAGGCAGAATTCCCGCTTGCTCGGCTTTTCGCGACGGGAAGCCTAGGAGAAAATCTAAATTCAACTTCAACGCTCCCGAAGCTACGATAGCCCCAACAGTAATCAAGAGTGCGGTCAGAGCAAAACTAGTTACGATGAGACATAAAGCATAGAAAATTAACTCTCGCCGCGTTGCAGTTTTGTTACCAAACCGCATCAAACAGAATTAAGGCTAATTTTAAGCTTCAACGCGAGGAAATTAAGGATGAGGGTCAAAATAAAAAGTACGGTTGCGACAGCAAACACGGTTCTAAATTCAAGAGATCCGTAAGGCGTATCCCCAAGGGAAACCTGGGCGATATACGCTGTCATTGTTTGGACGGCTTCTAGCGGATTAAAGTGCAACTTGGGCATTTGCCCAGCCGCAATACTAACAATCATTGTTTCCCCGATGGCTCGCGCAAGTCCGAGAACTGATGCTGCAAAAATACCACTGCCCGCTGCCGGAACCACTATAAAAAAAGTTACTTGCAGACGTGTTGCTCCCAAAGCATACCCTGCCAACCTTAGGTTATGAGACACGTTTTGTAGCGAGTCATCGCTAATTGACAGAATTGTCGGAAGAATCATTAGCCCCATCACAATACCGGCGGATAAGGCGTTAAAGCTTTGTAAATTTGGAAGAAAATTTTGCATAAATGGGGTTAGAACAACTAGAGCGAAATAACCGTAAACAACAGTGGGAATAGCTGCCAAAAGTTCCAAAGTTGGTTTAAGAAGTCTCCTATACTTTCGGTCAACAACCTCGCTGAAAAAGATGCTGATCAAAATTCCAGTCGGAAGCGCCACAATTAAAGCAATCATACTAGTCAAGAGCGTTCCGGTAATAAGTGGCCATATGCCAAATTCTTTTTTCTCAAAGAGAGGACTCCAAGTAGTGGAGAGAAAAAACTCAGTCATGGGTACTTCTTTAAAAAACTCAAGTGTTTCAAAAAAGAGGAAAAGAATGATCGACGCAGTGGTTAAAATTGAGACACTGGCGGAAAAAAAACACAAAGCCGAGAACGCCTTTCTGGTGGTTTTGCGGAAAAGCCACATTGCCACTTGCTGCAATTTTGCTTACTTTATTGGCTAGTTATACTCCAGTGGATCCTGCTCGAATATTTTATGGATTGTTCTGAGGTGTGAGAGACGCATACAAATCCTCCAGTTTCTTACCACCTTTGTATCCTTCTCCCTCGAAAACCGAGCCAACCACCACATTTTCCACTCTTTTTCGCGCTAAAGAGTAAAGCTCGTCGGATAGCCTAATATAGCCGACCTCATCAGCTAGCTTTGGTGCGTTTTTAAGGTAGAAATCAATGAAATCTTTTACGTGCGGCTTCTTAAGAGCACTAACGTTCACGTAAATAAACAAAGGCCGCGACAAAAATTTGTACGTGCCATTCAGAACATTCTGCCGATTTGGCATGATCAACTCATCCTCGCTCAATCTTAGAGGCACTACTTTTAGTTTATCTTTATTCTGTTCGTAATAAGCCAAACCTACGTAGCCAAGCGAATATATTTCTCTGGCTACACCCTGAACTATGACGTTGTCATCTTCGGATGAGTTGTAATCACTTCTTGAGCTTCCCGATTTACCGACAACGACTTCAGTGAAGAAATCGAAAGTGCCCGAGTCTACCCCAGCGCCAAATAATTTAAGCTCTTCCTTAGGCCATGCTGGGTTGAGATCACTCCAAAGTTTGACTGTTTGCTGGGACTGTGGTTGCCATATTTTTTTTAAATTCTCCAAGGTTATTTCCTCAAGCCAAGTGTTTTTTTTATTAACAATTATCGATATTGCATCATAGGCTACGGGAAGCTCGATATACTGGACACCTTTTGAATTACATGCTTCCATTTCCACCTTCTTGATCGGCCTTGAGGCGTTATTTATGTCTATTTCTCCAGCGCAAAATTTCTGAAAACCTCCGCCTGTACCGGAAATACCAACCGTGACCTTGACATCTTTTTGTACTTTGCCGAATTCTTCAGCAACGGCTTCGCTCACTAAAAAAACTGTGCTGGATCCATCTAATTTTATAAACTTGCTTTGACAATTTAAGAATATAGGGAAGCTTATTGCTAACGTGAATATCAGATTTGCAAGCATCTCGCGACGAATTATAGGTTTGTTCGGATAACTTAGCAAGCTTTGGAAGAAAAAAAACTCGAAAATAGTAAAAGTAATCTTGGAACGTCACTAAATGACTTACGAAAGTTTAGTTAAATACTATCGCGGTGTTGTAAAAATCGCTAGTATTTTTTCGACCAATTATAAACTCAACTCCGCCAGAATGGTCGGATCTTCGGTGACTTAGGTCAAAAGCATGCGCGCTTTTCCTTAATGTTCACAAGATTTCATGGAATGTGACCTATCTCCTTCTGCTTTTTTTTCTGATGTTGATCAAACTACTTAAATGAAAAAACAAGGGATTGTGAAACCCTAAACTTGCCTTTATTCAAGTTCTTTTCCTTGCTGAAATTTTCAGCAAGCAAACTAAGTTCATAAGCAAATTCGAGCATCATCGAAATGCGTCAACCAGGTAGCCTAAAATTAATTTAGCTAAAAAAAAGATGGGTATTTCGATAAACTCTTGGGTTGCACTTTTCAATGTGAGTTTGTCGATCCACGAAATCTACAAAGCTGTAACAGTTCGTGTTAAAAGACTTCGTGGTAATTCTTTGGCTTTGTTAGTCGATTAGAGCTTTCCACCCAAACTTCATTTGATGATCTCTGACGAATGCGCGTTTTGATGTTTAATTAGTACTGGAATAAAAAAAAAGTCAAACATCATATTAGTTTTGTATAGTTCTCTTGTAAATCAACCTCTAGCCCAAGTCCCGAGCGCTTAAAGTAACTGGTTTTCAATAAACCCCCAAAACTAAATTCAAAACTCGGACTTGCAATATCTGTCTCTAAAAGATAACTGCTAAACCCACCCTCGAAAGCCAATAAACCTTTAGAGTACATTCTTGCCACAATCAGCTGGCAGGCTGTCAAAATACTTGTTTCCCCAACATGGCATCCAAGAATAAAATTTTTTCCAGATTTAGTAAGGTGTCTGGCTATCTCGATCGTTCTTATTAGCCCCCCTAGCTTGGATATTCGAAGGTTGGGAATTAAAAAATCTTCCAATTTTGAGACATCACGAATTGATGTAAAAGTTTCATCGAGAATGATCTTTATCCCACACTCATTGTGTAACCGCTTATAATCAGTCACGCTCTTACTTTTTAATGGTTCCTCCACAGCCCATACGTGTTTTCTTACCCTGTTTAAATAATCTAGTGCAACTTGTTCATTTTCCCAGAGATTATTTGCGTCAATCCGAATTTTACAGGTTGGAACAATGTCCTCAACTAACTTGATAACGTATAGATCTTGGGATAATTTGCCACTGACCTTGATTTTGAAATCTACAAAACCCATGCGATGATATCGAACCACGTTTTGTTTTATGGGGTCTTTGTCGCTTTGAATACCAAGCACAGCTGTGCAACGAATAACCCTTTTATCACCCACTGAACAGCTCGAGCTATTTGCTTCAGTTAGTAACCTATAAACTGAAACCCGTCTTTCCTTGCCTAACACATCTAACAAAGCTGTTTCTATGGCGCACCATGCAGCTGGATTTCGGTCTATCAATTTTTCTTTTTGTTTGACAAATTTTTTAAGAGCATTCAGCGAATTTAACTTCAATACCTCACCTACTATCGCTAATAAGAAACTCTTCGCTGTACTATAATCCTCGCCCGTGACGTAATCACGTGGGCATCCCTCGCCAAATCCAACATGGTTTACAGTCTTGGTCACACAAATTAAAGTTTCCGTGCAAGTTCTTGTTTTTGAAGCATGGGAAAAAGAAGTCTTAAAGGGAATATTCAAAGCAAAAAGTTTAATATCGCTAATTATCATTAACTAAGGTTTCCAAAAAATTTTCTGGCAAATCTTTGCGATACAAAAGCACCGGTGGTTTAAGCTGGGTTGCCCTCTGACCGTTTTTTACAAAATAGTCGCAAAAAAGGCTGTATCCATTTGCCGACAACCACTTGATTAAAGGCTTCTTAAGCCTTTGACTTTCTCTTTTGGCTTTATACTCAACATTCATATCTTGCAAAACCAAATCAAGCATTGTGCTCAATTCGCTGTGGTCTGAACACAATCGTTGTAGGAAAAACTCATACCTTTGATCACGCTCATTTGCTACACAGAAAAAATTGGAAATTTGGAAACCAAGTTTCCTACTAACTTGTTTCACAGTTTCAGTAATCTGAATTTCACTTACTTTTTCACCCGTGATGTTGGTAATTCCTTTGCCTTTTTGAACAAATCTCAAGCAGGGAATGCCTTTAAAAAAATCGCAAACTTCAACAATATCGTTAATATTGTATCTAATTAGGCCATCTAATGACGTGAAAATTATCGAGTATTTCTTTCCTTTTTCCAATTGGTGCAGACGCAGCGGTCTGTCAGAGACACTCAGATGTTCATCTATCTCCAAAAATTCAAAAAAGTAGTTATCAAACGCCGGAACACAAATTCCTTCCAGAGGATCGATCACAACAGTGAGCCAGCCCTCGCTTGCCAAATAACCCGCTTCAAGTATTTTAACGCCGGGGTTTAATTCATCTTTCAACTTTAGTGCTGAGAGTGAGCATGGCCCTTCTTTCCAAGTTACAATCGCTTTTAAGTTAGGGAAAATATCTATAAGTTTTGGAGAGTCAATATCTAGTAAATTCAATATTTCACTCTTGACTCTAGGGGCAGTTTTAAACTTAAACTCACCATAGCTTTCGCCGAAGCTTGAAAAATTGCCCTTAAGAATGCAATCTCTTATTACGTCCCGTGTTTCAATGAATATCTGCTTTAACCTAAAAAATGTAGTTGGGTTCGCGCTAGCAAGACAAGTGACTTTCTGACTTATAAGGCTGAATATTAAACTGAAGGCCACTTTTTTTGAGTAGTCCGGCTCGCCTAGGACCCACAATGGAACTACTCCCTTTGCTTTGATATATGGATCCAAACATTCATAATAAACTCCCGACATAGAACCAACTGGAACAGAATTAAAATAACCCTCAATCATCGGGCTTCGAATAGCCAGTAACTTGCCGCTAAAAATTTCGGGGACCGCTTTAAGCTGACTGTAAGTGTTGATTAACTGATACTTTTTAAACTTTTTCAAAGTTGTTTGTCTCAAAGGTATGTATTTTGGTTCTCCAGTCGTCCCGCTGGTTTTTAAGTAAAGGTATGGTTTGTAATTCAAATGATCAGACAAGGCTAACCTGAGACTCTCGTAGTCACAAATAGGTACAAATTTTTGAAATTCCTCCACATTGCTGACCTTGTTGATTTGAAACGCCTCACCAAATAATCCGTCCTTGAACAATTGCAAAAATTTTGTTAGCACTCCGAGTTGCACCTTTTGAACATCTTTTGCCTGATCAATAAAAGACCTATAATGCATTTCCCCCTTAAGTTTGAGCACCAAACTGCCACACACTGTTGCGAAATTCATCGCTGGTAATACTCGTCAAAAAAAGGCGCCTTAATTTGGTCAAGCACGCCTGACGGGAAGCTTTTGTACTGCAAACCTAGATAATCAACAGAGCGCTCTCGGGGAAACAAGAAACTACCAAAAAGGATATCCCAAATGATCACATTATTGCCGTAATTAGAGTTTGACTCATGAATTTCTCTTGAATGGTGCCATCTATGAAGCTCTGGCCCACTTATTATATAATTCAACCAGCCGAGGCGTACGTCTACGTTGCTATGTTGAAAAAATCCATTTATCGCGTAAAAAATGAAGTAAGCTGACAAAACCTCTTGGCTTGCTCCTAGAAGAATGAACGGGAAACTCTCAAAAAGAAACTGAAGTGTTTTTTCGAAAGGATGAAATCTACCAACATTTAACCAGTAAAGTTTTTCAACCGAGTGATGAACTGCATGAAAACGCCAAAGAGGTCGCCAAGTATGAGCTGTGCGATGTAACCAATACCTGAAAAAATCAGCAGCCAGAATGATCAATACAACCTGCAGGAGTAATGGCAATTCACGAGGCCAAATAGCAACTTGAAAGTTCTTCGTTCTGCAAACCCACTCTATGCCTATTAGTGACACCAGAGACAAAAAATATGGTAGAAGCACCTGAACAACAACCATGTAGATAAGGTCAGTTTTTATATCCGCTTTTGTGGGGAACCACTCCTGTTTGTACGGAATTATCAATTCAAAAGCGGTCACTACAATCAGACCAAAAATCATAGCCACAAGATAAGCACTAAAGGTTGGTCCTAATAATGGTAGTAGTTCCGCGTAAATATAGTATCCAGAAACTATACTGCAAGGATAAACAATCCAGCTGAGTAACAATTTTAAATCGCTGATCCGAAATTCTGTATTTGAAGCCTTTGCTACATTCACGTATCCAAAGATTAACAACCAACTCGCTAGAACTAAGTGAAAAAAGGCAGGGATAGGTTTATTGAACCATTCAATGGATGTCAGTTTGGCCAAGCCAATAAAAAGCCGGCATGCCATTAATGTTCCGTAAGAGCTGCCAATAATTATTGAGAATTTCCCAACTGAATAATTAAATTGCCAATCGTTTTTTTTTAACTTAACTACGACCCAAATCATAGTGCCTAATATGAGGAACTGAAAAGTTAGTAACACGGAGTAGCTAAAAGTTTGGCTATCCCAAGACTGAAAGCGAGGCAAAAAGGAAAGATCGAACAAAAATGATAGAAGTTGTCCGAGAATCCGGAGCGAAAACAAGATCGTAAGTAAAGTTAGCCACAATTCACAACTTTTTAATTGACGATGTGATGTAGGCTCCACTGATTCCGACATTTTCGGCAAGAATTACAAAATTTTAAAGAAATTAACGATCAATCTCACTTAAAAACAAACCTCTCAGCAATTCTGCCAATAGTTTCAAGCCATGTTTGGGCATTTGATAAGCAAAGTATGAAATAGAATAACTGTAAATTTACCCCTCGAGTAGGTATTGGGTCCCAATAGTCAGATCGATGTGTCTGCGTTACTTACCAAATTTTTTATTGCGGTATAAAAACTGCATAATCGTGTCATGTTACGCAAATAAACATCGAGGAAGTTTAATACTCGGTGAGAGCGGTTCCTAATGCTAAACAGGCAAAGTAACAGAATGATTAGAGTTGGGAAGCTCTTTATACCTCTGACAATAAAACCCACGGCACTGTATTTAATGTAATCAAAGCATTTTCTGGCAAAATAAAAAGGAACATGCTTGAATTCGGGCTTGAATTTATGTCTTCCCAGTCTTGATACCCTAAATAACAAATGAGAGATTGCGCGAGTTTTTCCTGCGAGAAGCTGCAATCAATGAAAGGCTTTAGGCCGTTTGAAATGAAATTTCTAAATCTTCTCCAACCTTCCAATGAGCCATTTATGCTGTCAACAACCCCAGGAATTCTATGAGATACACTGCATAAATTCTCTAAATACCAATTCAGCTGGCTCCGACACTCCTGATCGCTAGGTAGGTATTCGTCAGCGTTGAAAACCCTTCTTTTTATCAAAAAAGAACCGATTGGTGTAACAGCCCATGTATCGCGCAGAAGATCCCTGCCCGTCACTAGACTTCTCGCGAAATCAACTCTGTTTGGAACAACAAAAGCGTCAATTAACCAAATGCCCGCCAAGGATGTTAGTTCGCTACTCCAAAATCCCGGGTGAGCAAAAAAACCAAATTCGACCGAAAAATTTGACGCTCTTAAACTTTCCTTCAGCAGGACCTCGAGGCCTCCTCGATGTCTTAAGTACCCCAAGTTACCCAACAAGAATTTGCTAAATCGACAACCGGATTGTTTCTGAAGATGCAATTCCCACAAATCTTTCAAAAACAAACGTACTTCCTTCGGCAAGTCCCTCCTGAACTTTTCCAACGTCCTTCTGTACAACAAGATACGCTTAGGTTCGGCGACCACATCTCTGACTCTTGCCTCTACAATTTCGCACAGTGTTTCCTGTAAATAATGGCGGAGCGTAACATTTATGAGTAATTCATTCGCCGACCCTGTAAACGGACACGGGACCTCCTGTTCCAGCTTACCGCCGCACTGATTTAACGCTTTATTCCAACCCTTTAATACTTTATGCCCTTTTGAAAAGATCAGATCTAATATGTTCATATATAATAACTGTCGAGAGAGGTTGACAAGACACGCCCTGAGGGAGTCGAACCCCCAACCTACGGATTTGGAATCCGTTGCTCTACCGATTGAGCTAAGGGCGTATAAGCCCACAACGGGATTCGAACCCATGACCTCTTCCTTACCAAGGAAGTGCTCTGCCAACTGAGCTATGTGGGCCTACTAAGTTATTTTACCAGCACTCTCTGTTTTTTTCATCTCAAACAAGCATAATATTCAATTGATTATGCGAGTAACTGTTTTTGGTTGCGGCAAAGTAGGTACAGCATTATCCGCGTTACTTAAGCTTAATGGTTATCAAGCGGTCTTAATCGATGCAAATCATAAAAATCTGGACAAAGTGCACAAAATTACCGGTTTTAAATGTTTCTTGGCGTCACCGGGTTCCATCTCAAAAGACGCCTTCCAAGAACTAAAAAAAACCGAAGGGGTTATTTGTGCGCTGCCTTTCTCCGAAACAATCAAAGTTGTGAAAATAGCTCTCAGATTAAATCTGAATTATGTTGACTTGACCGAGGATGTGGAAACCGCCCTCAAGATACAAGAAATCTCTTCGGGAGCAAAAACTTTTTTTCTTCCGCAAGTTGGCCTTGCGCCCGGACTAGTTTCTGTTTATGCGAAAACTATTTATCGAGAATTTAATCAATTAGAGGCAGTTAGGCTGAAAGTTGGAGCTTTGCCTTTATATCCAAGCAACGCTCTAAAATACAACCTGACATGGTCTACGGAAGGCTTGCTCAACGAATACATTAAGGATTGTTACGTGATTGATCAGGGAGAAATTAAGACAGTTCCAGCTCTTGAAGGTTACGAGACATTTGCGGTTGAAGGAGTTTTGTATGAAGCTTTTTACACATCTGGCGGAATAGGCACTCTTCATCAAACCCTTAGAGGCAAAGCAAAAGAGGTAAACTATAAGTCCATAAGGTATCCTGGTCATAGGGATTACATTAAATTTCTTCTTCATGACCTCAAGTTTCGGGAAAAACCTGCCGATCTTTGCAAAATCTTAGAGTCTTCAATTCCTTCGACAGGCCAGGATAAATGCTTAATTTTTGTTGAAGTGATTGGTCACCAAAACAACGCTCTAGTTCAAAAAGTTTTTCACAAAACTTTTTACCACAAAACTTTATTTGGCGTGAATTTTAGTGCCATCCAGCTAGCAACAGCAGCTGGGGCACTTGCTTCCTTCGATGTTGCTTTACATTCGGGTAAAAAGGGATTTTTAAGAGTAGAAGACTTAGATCACTCAAAGATTCTAAACCATCCCGTTTTAAAACTTATAGATAGTTAGGTCAACTCTTTTAATTTTTGCTTGACTTGATCGGCTACTTCTCTGAATGACCTTCTTAATTCCAATCCAATGGGTCTCTCTCTTGTGTCCGCATAAAGGAGAAATAGCTTGTCATTATAACTTAATGGCATGAAAGCGAAAGTATTTGAACCGAAAGGCAAGCTTATTGAGGTTGGGATTTTAGAGGACTTAACTTTTGTCAGATTTAAAGCGTTTATTAAGATGCTGTCAATCTCCACGACTTTTGTTGAGAAGCCCTGCCCTTTTTCTTCAACTATTTTTAAAAGTCGATTTACAAAGTCCACTTCAATAAGCGCGGATCTGTCAAAAAGATCATTCTCTGTAAGTTTAGACAAAAGAGTGGAACATAAAGTACTAAAATCCTTAATTTGAGAAAGTTCGGCCAAAATTCCACTTAATGGGCCCTTGCCTGTAAGATTTAACTGACTGGTATTTTCATCTTCAGATGCATCTTTGACGACTTGATCATCTCTTTGAGAGGTAAGTACTCCAATCTCTTCATCAAGCTTGCTTAGATCAACTGACACTTCAAGATCCTGATCAACTTGTACTCTTTTGTGTAAAAAAACAGTTACTCTTTCAAATGCCCGACCGTAAAGATGGTCGGTGAAAGGTAATAAACGCAAAAAACTTTTTGATGGCAAAATTGCACCCGGCGCATAACGAGATAACCTGTCTGCCTCAAAGGCCTGAACAAGCTCGTCAGCACCGTAAACAATATTTCTTATTATCAACTCGTCGTTGGATACATGTTCGCTCAGATCCAGCACTTTGGTGACAATTGATGGAACCCCTAAAGTCTTAAGGAATTCAACGTTTAAATTTTCTATTTGGTTTCCAAATAATTTCGAAAACCTAAGGTAAAAGTTTTGGGTAGTCGACTGTTCATATAGTTCAAGATAGTCCTTTTGGTATTTTCGCATAACTAGGAGTTCCACTACCTTGCTTAAAACACCAACAGCAGGGACTTCCTCGGATAGGTGCTTACTAACCGCCTCAGATAGAATTCTCGAAACTACCCCAACCTTTATGAGGTGATTAACTCTCTTCTCATAAATAAATCCGATAAGGGGATCCAGTTCTTCGTAGTTTTGCGATAACTCGTCAACAAGCTTGCGAAGCTCAAAAAAGCCCAACCTGAGAACCAGTAACTTTACCTCTGTGGTTGACGTAACTAGCTCACTACTTGAGCCAACCTTCTTAAGTATGAGTAAAGTGAGTACAGGGTCCTGAAGGCAACACACAGCTACCTCATCCACTTTTGTCTGCGGTTGTGAAAGCAATACAGACAATCTTTGCAGAATTTTACGTTGAGGCACAAGCAAAGAGATATCCGCGGCCGAAAATCTCGGCTCTATCACATTCCGCATTTATCCTTAATTTACTTCGGCATTTTTGTATGTTTTATCAAGTTTTCTTATACAAGTAATTTTTTTTTTAAAGTATGCTTTTAAGCTATGTATCGTGTTGAAAAAGACCCGCTGGGAGAAATTTTGGTTGATGAAAATTGTTTGTGGGGCGCTCATACCCAGAGAGCTTTTGAGAATTTTCAGATATCCTCCTTTAAAGTGCCACAAGAACTACTACAGCATCTTGCTTTGGTGAAATTTTGCTACGCTAGTACTCACAAAGAACTTAACCTTTTGCCTGAGCAGATAGCGGATGCCATCGCTGACTCTGCTCATGAAATTTACAAAGGGGCTCACTTTGAACACTTTCCCTTGGACGTTTTTCAGACAGGATCTGCAACTTCTACAAATATGAATATGAATGAGGTGATTGCCAATTTGTCACTGAAAAAACTTGGCTATCAGCCGGGAAACAAAGACAAGATTCACCCAAACGACCACGTTAACATGTCTCAGTCTTCAAATGACGTTATACCATCAGCGATTCTTTTAACTTCAGCAATCCTTACACATGATTTGCTTTTGCCATCATTAGAAAATTTCATACAAACACTTAAGCAGTTGGAACTGAAATTTGCAGACATTATAAAACTCGGAAGGACACACCTGCAGGATGCTGTTCCCCTAACAGTAGGACAAGAAATATCAGGGTGGAGGGCTCAGCTTGAGATACATCAAACTTTTATTAAAAACTCGTGGCAGGAACTCTTAAAACTTCCGGTGGGCGGGACTGCTGTTGGAACAGGGCTTAATTGCGACCGTAGAGTTCCGCCGCGCGTAATTGAAATACTCTGTCAAAAAACGAACCTTCCTTTCTGCCCAGCATCAAATAATTTTTCTCTTCAGAGTTCACTTGACCCTATTGTTGGTTTAAGCTCTACAATAAGGTCTCTTGCTGTAGCCGTACACAAAATATGCAATGATTTACGGCATCTTTCCAGTGGTCCGCGAGGTGGCATAGGTGAATATGTGCTGCCTGTCGTTCAGGCGGGTTCAAGTATCATGCCCGGAAAAAGTAACCCTGTTATTTTAGAAAGCGCAATCATGGCTATGCTGTTTGTTATTTCCCTTGACACATGTATTTGTTTGGGCGGCATGAATGGGAACTTTCAACTAAACACTAGCATGCCACTCTTAGGTTTTTCGATAGTCAATCAAATCAAGATAACATCGAATACTCTCCGTAATTTGATAGATAAAGTATTTAAGAATCTTAGAGTTGACGCGGATCGTTGCTTGGAGCTTGTTGAGAAATCCCCAGCTTTGTGCACTCCACTCGCCAAGCTTATTGGTTATGATCGCGCCGCTGAGGTATTCCAATATGCAGTTAGGCAAAATTTAACCATTAGGGAAGCCGTCCAAAAAATGGGATTGCTCGATAAAGAATTGTCGAGTGAGGAATTAAATAAAATCTTAGATCCGAAGAACATGGTATGAGATTTTTATATCTTGTTTTCTGTTTGGTTTGTGTATTGAATTACGCTGAAGAGCCAACGAACCAAGTCGAGTGTTCTGCTGAAATCAAGTATACTGTTGAAAAAAGTGGTGAGCTAGAGGATATCTCCTTCATAACCGTAAAGACTATCGCTGAAAACGAGGATCAAGCGAGGCAATCCCTTACCGAAAAAACTGGTGAAGCATCAAAAAAGGCTTTGGAAGATTGCAGACAAAAACATCAGGATATATCTGGATGTGTTGCCAAGAAACTCCAATCTGTTAGTCACGCCTTTGAAAAGCTTTCATCTCAATCCCGAAAGGCACTTGA